>JAPOYE010000089.1:0-47500 GCA_026706695.1 Candidatus Dadabacteria bacterium
AAATTCCTGAACCCCTTTGTTTTAAGGGGCTTTAGGACTTAGTGGGAATTGCTGACCAGAAGCTCAGCTATCTGCACTGCGTTAAGAGCCGCGCCCTTCCTTAACTGGTCTCCGCTTACCCAGAGAGAAAGACCGTTCTTGACCGTGTAGTCCTCCCTGATTCTTCCGACAAAGCAGTCATCTTTCCCGGAACTTTCAACCGGCATCGGGTAGTCGGAATTCTCCGGGTCGTCAACGAGCGAGACCCCAGGGAAATTCCTGATCGCCTCCCTTGCCTCCTCGACAGTCACTTTTCTTTCCGTTTCCAGATTAAGTGAAACCGAGTGGGACCGGAAAACCGGGACCCTCACGGTCGTCGCCGTGAGGACTATGGAATCATCCCCCAGTATCTTGCGCGTTTCGTTATGAAGCTTCATTTCTTCCTTCGTGTAGCCGCTCTCCGTAAAGGAGTCTATGTGCGGGATCACGTTAAAGGCTATCTGGTGGGGAAACGTGTTTGTTTCGCGCGGGGGCTCTTCGCTCTCAGACCAGTTTCGCACCTGGCTTTCAAGCTCCGCTATTCCACCGGCTCCCGCTCCCGAGACCGCCTGAAAGCTCGTTGCGACCACCCTTTTTATTCTTGATACGTCATGGATGGGCTTAAGCGCCATAATGGCTACCGCAGTTGTGCAGTTGGGATTGGCAACTATCCCTTTTTTTTCGTGAAGCGCGGCCGCCTGGGCGTTTATCTCGGGTACTACCAAGGGAATTTCGGGGTCCATGCGAAACGCCGAACTGTTGTCGATAACCACCGCTCCGCTTGCAACGGCGCAGTCCGCGTATTTTCTGCTTCTTTCGGAGCCGGCGGAGAAAATAGCTATGTCTATGCCACGAAAGGAGTCCTCACCCAGCACCGAGACGGTTATCTCCCTTCCGCAGAAACTGTATTTTCTCCCTCGGGAGCGCTCGGAAGCGAGAAGGCGCAGTTCTCCCACGGGAAAATTTCTTTCCTCGAGTATCTGCATCATCTCCTGTCCCACGGCGCCCGTGGCTCCCGCTATCGCCACGTTGTATTTTTCTTTTCTTTCCATTTTTCGATCAGTCCGTACGGCTGCGATGCTTTGATTCGATTCCGGCTACTTTCTCTATGTTTTCCTTCTCAGAGGGGTCCGGTTCACTCTGGAACCAAGCGTCAAGGATTTCCTTCGCTACGTCAGGGGATACTAGACGCAGGCTCATGGCAAGTATGTTCGCGTCGTTCCACATACGCGCCCCCGCGGCCGTCTTTGAGTCCGTGCACAGGGCGGCCCGTATTCCAGGAACCTTGTTCGCGGCAATGCTTACCCCCGTTCCCGTCGAGCAGAACAGTATTCCCTGATCGCACTCTTTCTGAGAAACCTTCTCGGCCACCTGCTCTGCGACTTCGGCCCATTCCACGTTTTCATCCGCAAGAGGTCCGAAGAGCTCAACGTCCAGGTCTCTTTTACGAAGCTCCTCTATTACCTCGTCGGTAAGAGCGTTTTTTTCATCACTTCCAACAGCGATCTTCATCTTCGGGATCTCCTTTCTCAGATCGAAAAACATACCGATTCATTTTTATATAAGTCTATACCATAATATGGCGGCTACATCACGGGTAAAACAACCTGCCGGGGTTATCGTCTTAAAGAAGTGTTTTCCGTCTGCAGAATGTTTGATAGGATTAATATAACGCTTAGTTTCTGGTTGGTACCGACAGTGAAGCTCAATTTCGAAATACTCTAAAACTTGTGATATTGTAAAATGATCTGTCCTTAGGACAAGATAAGCAACTTGAACATGGAGTGAAAGATATGTCTCAACAACGAAAGTTAAAAACTTACATTTTTCCCGGCAGTTCTTGGCGTAGCAAGCTTGCTGGAGGCCGTGTACTCCACAGAGGAAGACGATTACTGCGGTCATGCGCTCAGACCGGTGTTCTTTTTGCCGCTTTAGCCGTTTTCGCAACGCTGGCCTTGCTTGCCTGCTTGCACGACAGCGACCGCCCAGGCAGCATTGCCGATCAGCTAAGAAAGAATGCCGAGGGGTTTGAGTACACGATTGGCAAGACCGGCGGGGTGCTGACGGTCGCGACCACCTCCAAGCCACTTACCCTGAACTTGGCTATTGCGAACGATACCGGGTCGACAGGAGTTCTGGGGTATCTCTTCGAGGGCCTGACCGAGACCTCGTGGCTCACTGACGAAGTCAAACCGTTGCTGGCCGAGTCTTGGACCCATTCGGATGACGGCCTGACCTGGACTTTTTCCCTGCGCAAGGACGTGACTTGGCACGACGGAACGCCTTTTACGGCGCATGACGTGGAGTTCACCTTCAACCGCATCGTATACAACGAGGACATAAAATCCAGCGCCGGGGCAACGTTCAACTTCCGGTTTCTGGACGAGGCTACAGGAACTTGGACGCAGGAGAGGATGACCGTCACGGCGCTTGACGACTATACGGTACGGTGCGTCTTGCCGGTGCCGTTTGCACCGTTCCTGCGCTCCATGGGTACCGCTATCTATCCCAAGCATATTCTGGAGCCGTACGTGGACGACGGCACTTTCAACGAGGTATGGGGCATAGACACGGAGCCGGCCGAAGTCATCGGCACCGGTCCCTTTACCATTGAGCGTTATGTCCCCGACGATCGCGTGGTCTTCAGTCGCAACCCGAATTACTGGCTCAAGGATGAAACGGGCAACAGTCTGCCGTACTTGGACAAAATCGTTCACCTTATCGTCCCGTCCCTAGAGACCGAACTCGCCATGTTCAAGGAAGGGGACTCAGACATTCATGGTGTGCTCGGCGAGGAATTCGCGGAACTCGAACCGCTGCAGGCGGAGGGGAATTTCACTATCCACAGGAGAGGTCCCAACTTCGGGTCGACATTTCTGGCTTTTAACATGAACCCCGACCAAAACCCGGATACAATGGAACCCTATGTAGCGGCCACCAAGCTTAAGTGGTTCCGGAATACGCAGTTCCGCCAGGCTGTCGCACACATCGTTGACAAAGACGCGATCATACGCGACGTACAGCATGGACTCGGCTACCCGCAGTGGTCCTCCATCAGTCCGGCCGCAGGTGACTTTCACAATCCCGACGTGCGGCGGTACGAGTACGACATCGCCGAAGCCAACCGCATCCTAGATAATCTCGGCTGGGTCGATACCGACGGGGACGGGATTCGTGAAGACGAAGCAGGCAATACGATTGCGTTCTCTCTGGTAACCCAAACCCAGGCCAACGTACGTGAAAGAATTGGAAAGATCATCCAACAGGATCTCGAGGAGATCGGCATCAAGGCGGATTTCAGGCTGGTCGAGTTCGGCGAACTCGTCTCCCAGCTGACACGCTCTTATGACTGGGAAGCTATAGTCATTGGCTTAAGCGGGGGGCCAGACCCTCATGGCGGCATTAATGTCTGGCATAGCAGTGAGAATCTGCACCTTTGGTATCCGAATCAGACGCAGCCGGCAACGGACTGGGAAGCCGAAATAGATAGTCTTTACATAAGGGCGAGCCAGGAACTGAATCGTGGCCAACGCATAGCGCTATACCACCGCGCCCAGGAAATCGTTGCCGAGAACGTGCCGCTCATCTACACAACGCATTCGGAACGGCTGACCGCAGTCCGAAACGTCTTCGGCAACACGACGCCCACGTTGTACGGGCTTTGGGATATCCGCTACCTCTATCGAACTGATCTATAGCAGTGCTCCTGAGCCTCGGAACAACGATCGACGATTCCGTGCGCACGCAGTGCAGGTGGAAATCGGGTTTTTCTCCGAGGATAACTCTCTGCAGGGGGCTTTCTGTTCTTGACAGCAATTCCCTAGTATTTATAATGATACGCTTAGCAAGGAGTGAGCTTTTCCGCTCCTTTTTTTTTGAATTTTCATCTCTAGATTAAATCAGTCCAGCATGGAGGTAGTATCAGGTGAAGATAGTGGTTTTTATAACACAGACGCAGGACACCGAAGCGAGGATAAAGGTCGATTCCTCCGGCGATTCCATAGATACAGAAGGCATGAAATGGATCATGAATCCTTACGATGAATTCGCCGTTGAGGAGGCCATCAGGACCAAGGAAGCATACGGGGGCGAAGTTGTTCTGATCACAGCGGGCCCGCAGCGCGCTTCACAGGCGTTGCTTCAGGGGCTTGCAATGGGCGCCGATTCCGCAGTGCATATCTCGGATGAAGCTCTCGGGGAGACCGTTGATTCCCTTGTCATTTCAAAACTAGTCGCGTCGGAACTCGGAAATATCGAGGGGGTGGACCTGATTTTCACGGGGATGAAGATCATTGACGAGGAATCCGTTCAGGTGGGCATACAGATAGCCGAAGAACTTGGAATTGCACACCTTGCGCTTGTAAGCAAAGTGATTGACGTAAAACCGGATGAGAAAAAGCTTGTCTGCCAGAAAGAGATCGATGGCGGAAGCGTTTCCGTCGAGGTTTCTCTCCCGGCCCTTATAACCTGTCCCGACGCTATGAACGAGCCCCGCTACGCGTCCGTTCCCAACATAATGAAAGCAAAGAGAAAACCGATGAAAACAGTCTCCCTAGACGATGTGGATTTCGGTTCTCTCGGTATTGACAGGGATGCCGTGGGCAAGTCTGGGGCGAAGATAAAAACAGTGAGTCTTGAAGTTCCCGAGGTGGAGAGAAAACTGAGAATTATAAAAGGAAGCGACGAGACCACGGTCAAGGGAGATGAGATTGCCGAGTCCGCAAGGGAACTCGTTAAGCTTTTGAGAGATGACGCGAAGGTCATATGATCCGGGACATCCGGAATTGCTTTATCAGAAAGTATCGCTAGGAGGCTTGAATTAAATGAGTAGTGAAATCTGGGTTGTTGCTGATATAAAGGCTGACGGACAGATAAGAAAGGTGACGTTTGAGGTTCTTTCCGAGGCCAGAAGAAAACTTGGAGGTTCCGTCTGCGCAGTGCTGCTCGGGAGCGGCGTTTCGGACAGGGTTTCTGAGCTTGCAAGCTACGGAGCGGAGAAAGTCTACGTGGTAGATAATCCCAACCTCAGGGATTTTAATCCTGACGGTTACGTGAAAGCCCTTTGCGAACTTATAAAGAAACACTCTCCGGCGGTTGTGCTCTCAGGCAACACGGCTTTCGCCGAGGATTATATGCCCAGAGTCGCTTCTGGCACGGGTTCGGGGCTTGCAATGGACTGCGTAGATATAGGCATGACCGACGACGGAAGGCTCAGGATAAAAAGGTATTCACACTCAAGCAGAGCAATCTCCACCCAGGAGTTTAACGGCGACGGAAGCGCGATGATCGCCACCGTGAGGCCCAATTCCTTTAAGGAGGAAGAGTCGGCCGGCGCGGGGCAGGTAGTGAGCGAAGATGCAGGGATTACGGATGCCGACATAAAGATCAAGGTCATTGAAATGAAAACCAAGGAATCCGACCGACCCGAGCTTACCGAGGCCGAGAGGGTGGTTTCCGGCGGCAGGGGTCTTGGAAGCGAGGAGAATTTCAATCACATATACGATCTTGCGGATCTGCTTGGCGCGGCCGCTGGGGCGACAAGAGCCGCGGTCGACGCGGGATACTGTCCATATGACATGCAGGTCGGCCAGACCGGAAAGGCGGTATCTCCAGTGCTTTACGTCGCGGTTGCCATATCCGGTTCGGTACAGCATTTCTCCGGCATGGGTTCATCAAAGGTCATAGTTTCCATAAACAAGGATCCGGAAGCCCCGATTTTCGCGAAATCCGATTATGGAATCTGCGGAGACCTTTTCCAGGTTCTTCCCCCGCTTACGGAAGAGCTCAAAAAAGCCTTGTCCGAGTAACGGAACCCGTCACACTATATCGACGACTTCCGTTTTTTCCATGGGTTTTCCGAGGAATCTGGACGCGATTGAAGTAAAGGTTTCCGAATCATCGGTAAGGTAAAACGACATCTCCCGCGCCTTGCCGTCTTCTCTTAGCAACCCTTGGGACCTTAGTATGTTTTCGGTCTGCTTTGCGGTTTCTTCAGCTGAATCGACGAGACTTATCCCTTTGCCCATAACCCCGGCGATCGTGTTTTTAAGAATAGGGTAGTGCGTGCAGCCTAGTATCAGCACGTCTATTCCGGATTCCTTGAGATCTCCAAGATATTTCTCGGCTATAAGGACGGCGGTTTCATCATTTTCCCATCCTTCTTCTGCAAGCGGAACGAAAAGCGGGCAGGGTTTTGAGTGTATCTCTATTGAAGAGGAGCAGATTTCCCGCAGTTTTTTCTCGTAGGAGCCGCTTTTTATGGTCGCCTGGGTGCCTATCACCCCTATCTTCCCGTTAACAGTGAGTTCCGAGGCTCTTTTCGCTCCCGGCTCCACTACTCCCACAACGGGAATTTCGAGATTTTCTTTCAGCATCTCTATAGCGTACGCAGACGCGGTGTTACACGCCACGACCAGGAGTTTTATGTTTTTTGATAAAAGGAAATTAGTGGTGCTCTCAACGTATTTTCTTACGGTTCTTTGGGATTTCGTTCCATAAGGGACTCTGGCCGTGTCGCCGAGATATACGATATTCTCCTCGCAAAGAAGGTTCATTATCTCCTTTGAGACCGTAAGTCCTCCTATTCCCGAGTCAAAAATCCCTATTGGCCGGTTTTTTCTCTCTTCCATAATTCTGCCGTCGTGGCTGCGTGCTTACTCCGGGGATGGGAAAAACGGATTTCAAATTCCGCCGGAGAAGGCGATCAACTCTCTTTTCTTGATCGTGAGCTTACTTTTTTGTATTCGTTCAGGTAATCATCGGCAAGACTCTTGGCTCTCTCCACCCTCGCTCTTCTCTTTGCCTTTCTTTTTTCCGCTTCTTTCCAGAGCCGGATTTCGTAGGGAGTTTCAGGGGTGAACTCGGGGACCGGGACGGGGTTTCCGGCTTCGTCGACTTTCACGTAGGTGAGAAACGCCGTGCACGCGTGGGATGACTCTCCGGTCTGTGTATCATACGAATCGACCTTGATAGCCAGTTCAAGAGACCTTGTTCCCACATGGGTGATGCCCGCCTTGAATTCGATCAGATTCCCGACATTAAGCGGCGAGTAGAAGAAAAGGTCGTCAAGGGATCCCGTAACCAGAACACCTTTGGTAAACCTTTTCGCCAAAATGGCGGCGCTCTCATCAATGTACTTCATAAGCTTCCCTACGGACATAAATTTCCCGTAGAAGGCGTCTTCCGGGAGCACCATCTTGGTGGTATTGAAAATGAGCCTTGAACTTTCCGTCTCATCCGCTACGTTGGAGACGTTTCTTTGCCTTCTTTTTATCTCTGGAAGTCTTTGAGCCTTCCTTTCCTCTGCCCGGGCTATAAGCTCCCGTTCAACCGTGCTGGACGCGCTTAGTTTTGCTTCTATTTTTCTCGCTCCTACATTTTCGTCCACGGCGACGAAGGCCATATAGGAGAGGGTTATAAGCTTTTTTTCATCGGTCTCCCCGTCTTCTGAGTGCACGCGTACCGCGACTTCAATGGATGAAGTTCCCACATACTCAACCCAGCTTTCAAGAACTACTATTTCCCCGATCTTTACGGGGTTAAGAAAATCTATGCTGTCTGTAGCCCCCAGGACCGCTGGCCCGTTTGCGAACTTAAAGGACGTGATGCTGCCGGTGAGCATAATCCAGTCCATGAGTATTCCGCCGTGCAGGGTCCCGTGGTTGTTCGAGTGTTCGGGAAGCACGTACTGGACCATTTTGTTAGCAGTTTCGCGTATGGAGATCATGAGTTTTCTGGCCGCTCTCCGCCGCGGCGTGCGCTCCGGGAGAAGTTCAGTCAGTTTCCGCCCGAAGAACTATCTGTTCATCTTCAAGGGAGAGAATCGCCTTGCCGCCGCCTGAGAGTTCGCCGAAGAGGATTTCCTTTGAAAGCTTCTCCGCCACCTCGGAGTTTATTACTCTTTGCACGGGTCTTGCGCCGAGCTGGGGATCGTAGCCCTTGCGGGCGAGAAAAAGCCTTGCTTCCGGCGTAAGACTGATCGTTACTTTTTTCGGGACGAGCCTCTGCTGAAGCTCTCCGATCATCTTGTCGACTATTCTCTCCACTATCTTTATATCAAGAGGGTTAAACCTGATGATTTCATTCAGCCTGTTTCTAAATTCCGGAGAGAAGTACCTGTCTATGGCTTCCGGGCTTTTGTCCTCAAACTCTTTTTTCGCGAACCCGACGTTCCTGTTCATGCTTTCCCTTGAGCCGGTGTTCGTCGTCAGAATCAGAATTACCTGTCGGAAGTCCACCTTCCTTCCGTTTGAATCCGTGAGCGTCGCGTGGTCCATCACCTGGAGCAGTATGTTGTATATGTCCTCGTGCGCTTTCTCGATCTCATCAAGCAGAAGTACGCAGTGAGGAGATTTGTATATGGCTTCGGTAAGCTGTCCTCCCTGGTCATAGCCGACGTATCCGGGCGGCGAGCCTATGAGGCGGGAGACGGTGTGTTTTTCCATGTATTCGCTCATGTCGAAACGTATGAATTCAACCCCAAGGATCTCTGCGAGCTTTTTCGCAAGCTCCGTTTTGCCGACCCCCGTAGGTCCTGAGAACATGAAGGAGCCCACGGGCTTTTCCGGCTCGCTTATGCCGGCTCGCGACATCTGTATGGCGTTTACGAGCTTGTCTATGGCCTCGTCCTGGGCGTAAATGAATTCTTTTAGGTTGTCCCCGAGGTCGTGGAGGAGGTTTCGGTCCTCTGCTTTTACCGATTTGGTCGGTATTTTCGCGATCTTCGCGACCAGCTTCTCCATGTCGGACACTTTTACCTGTCTCGTTATCTCGGGATCAGGGTTGCGGAGCTTCACTGCGGCCCCAGCCTCGTCCATGATGTCGATCGCCTTGTCCGGAAGCTTTCTGTCCATTATGTACCTGTCGGAGAGTTCTATGCACGCTCTTATCGCTCCCCGGGAGTATTTCACGTTGTGGTACTTTTCGTAATGGCGCTTAAGTCCGAACAGGATTTTTCCGCAGTCCTCAACCGACGGCTCATCCACGGTTACTCTCTGGAATCTTCTAGAAAGCGCGTGGTCTTTCTCGAAGATGATCCTGTATTCCTTAAGCGTCGTCGTTCCTATGCACTTTATGTCTCCTCCGGCAAGGGCGGGCTTTAGCATGTTAGACGCGTCGAGGCTTCCTCCGGAAACCGCTCCGGCTCCTATGACCGTGTGGATTTCGTCTATGAAAAGCACGTTGTCCGGATCCCTCTTGGTTTCGTCTATGACGGCGTTTAGCCTTTCCTCGAAGTCTCCCCTGTATTTCGTTCCGGCCGTAAGGGTCCCTATGTTTAGAAGATGTATCTTGAGGTTTTTCATCGCTTCGGGGACTTCCCCGGAAACCACGCGGTGAGCCACCCCTTCAACGATCGCCGTTTTCCCTACCCCCGCGTCCCCGACAAGCACGGGGTTGTTTTTCTTTCTCTTGCCGAGAATGTGGATTATCCTCTGAACCTCTTTCTCTCTTCCTATGAGGGGGTCGATGCTCCCGTTCCGGGCCTTTTCGATCAGGTCCGTGCAGTAAAGCTCAAGGGGGTTCTTGGTCTCGGCCTTTTTTGTTTCCTTCTGCTGTTCCTTGGTGGTTGCGGGTTTTTCCTGATGTTCCTCGGTCCTCTCGTCTTTTCCGTGGGATATCTGCTTTATAACGGCAAACCGGGTAAGCCCCTGGCGATTCAGGAAGTACACGGCGTGCGATTCGGGAACCCTGAACATGGCGACCAGTATGTTAGCCCCGGTTATTTCTTTTTTTTCCGCGCTTTCGGCGTGCATTGAAGCCACTCTGAAGATGTACTTGCTTCCTTCGGAGTAGGTCGGTTCGGGAAGATGGGGGGAGTCGATCGAGGATACGTTTTTAGTGAGGTGTTCCTCAAGATCGTTTGCGAGAAGCCCGGTGTCGACATCGCATTCTATCAGCACTTCCACGGCGACTTTGTCCCTTGTGAGTTCAAGGAGTATATGCTCCGGGGTGATGAACTCGTGCTTGCGGTCTTTTGCCTGCTGGTAGGCTCGGTAGAGGGTTTTCTCGAGTTCTTCTGATGCTACCATGTCAGCTCTCCGCCTTTTGGACTTCAAGTATGCATTTCAGCGGATGCTCGTATTTTTCCGCCAAGTCTTTTACCTGTCTTATCTTCGTGGTAGCTATGTCGTAGGTATAGCAGTCGACGACGCTTTTTCCCTTGGTGTGAGCTTCGAGCATTATATTTCTGCTGTCGTTTTCATTTTTGAAGAACACCTTCATGAGAACCCAGACTACGAAGTCCCTCGGGGTGTAGTCGTCGTTTAGCAGGACTATCATATACATATCCGGCCTTTTTACCCGGATATCCTCCCTGACGACCTGCTGGGGGTCCCTAGTATGAGTCGGATTCTCGCGCTCAGGCATGCGCAATATTTTATACGATTTTTTCCGGTTTGCCACCGCGGGCCCGCTTAAGCGGGGAGTGTCTGTTGTACTCTGAGATAAGCGAGCGCATGTAGGGTCTTTCTTCCCGAAGGAAGTTATCTATGGATCTCTGCGCCCCGGGGTTGAAAAACAGGTGGGAACTGTAAACCGGTACCGCTTCAAAACCGCGGAGGAACTTGTGTTCGCCCTGAGCGCCGGCCTCGAAGACATTTATTCCGTTATCTATGGCAAACTCTATCGGTCTGTAGTAACAGCACTCAAAATGAAGGTACGGAATCTCTATATTGCATCCCCAGTACCTGCCGTAGAGCTTGTCGCCTTTTCTGAAATTTATGGTGCCACCGACCGGATGGCCATCTATCTGCGCGATCACAAGCACGGTTTTTTCCCTGTACGTCTCGAACACCGAGTCGAAAAACTCCCTGTTAAGATAGGCGCTTCCCCATTTCCTCGAGTTGGTGCTCACATAGAATTCCCAGATGGAGTCTATGTGCTCGCGTCGTATCTGCTCTTTCTCGAGTACCGAGATCTCAACACCCAGATCGCCGAGGCGGCGTTTTTCCTTCTTTATCTGTTTTCTTCTTCCAGAGCGAAGGTCTCCGAGAAAGTCATCGAAACAGAGATAACCCGAGTTATGCCAGTGGTACTGGTGGGTGAGTCTTGAGAGAAACCCGCAGTCAGAGAGCAGTTCCTGCTCCTCTTCTGTTACGAACAGAAAATGTATTGAAGAGAGGCTCTTAAGAGAACATACTTCAACCAGTTTCTTTATGAGTGCCCGCGCACACGTTTCATAGTCGTAGTCTTTGCGAACGATTATTCTCGGTCCGGTTGTCGGGGTAAACGGCACTCCTGCGACCGCCTTTGGGTAGTATCTTAACCCCGCGTCCTGATAGGCCCGCGCCCATTGCCAGTCGAATATGTACTCGCCGTAGGAATCGGTTTTCAGGTAGAACGTAACCGCCCCGACAAGCTTTTTTCCCTCGCGCAGCAGAAGGTGGCGCGGCTCCCATCCGGTGCCCGGACCCACGCATCCGGATTTCTCGAGAGCGAAGAGAAAATCAAACTCGAAAAAGGGGTTGTTATCGGGCTGGATGGAGTCGTATTTTCTTTTTTCGACTTCCGTTATCGAATGGCATATCTGGAATGCGGTTGATTTTTTGGATAGCTTTTTTCGTACCTTCATTATCCGCAACCGGCGAGCAAAGAGGGTATCGCCGAGAAATAGTATCAGGTTTCTTTTTGTTTTTGTCGAGATGATAAGCTTGTCAGGCATATGTCACTCCTTCGCTGGTAAGGAACTTTTCCGAAACCTTGAGTGGAGCATAAAAAAGGGAAGAAAATACGGTCTTGTAGGTCCGAACGGCTCGGGTAAAACCACGCTGCTTGAGATCGTAATGGGACTCATGGAGCCGGAAAAAGGGCAAGCCTCCGTCCCCTCCGCACTGACCGTGGGTTATCTGCCGCAGATAATGGATCTGGGAACGGGTGATCTTACGGTGCTCTCGGCGGCCCGCGCGAGCGATCGCGACGAAGGCGAGGATGGTTCCGAAAAACCCGTACACGAAGCCGAGAAAATCCTGTTCGGACTGGGCTTTTCGGGGGAACAGCTCTCCCAGAAGGTCTCTTCTCTTTCGGGCGGCTGGAAAATGCGGGTTGAGCTTGCGAGAATACTTCTTCTGGAACCTCAGGTTCTTCTTCTCGATGAACCGACTAATCATCTTGACATAAAAAGCATAGAGTGGCTAGAAGGGTACCTTGGAAGCTACCGTGGAACCGTGGTCCTGGTATCTCACGACAAGTACCTCCTTGACCGCATGGTTGACACGATAGCGGAGCTTGAAGGCGGAGGGATAAGGGAGTTTCGGGGCGATCACTCTTCTTACCTTGAGAGAAAAGAGCAGATTGCCGCGGTCGCCGAGGCGACTGCTAAGAACCAGGAGAGAAAACTCCGGGCGCAGCGCCGTTTCATAGAGCGGTTCAGGTACAAGGCTTCAAAGGCAAGACAGGTGCAGAGCAGGATAAAAATGCTTGAGAAGATGGAACCCGAAGCCCCGTCCCCGGAGACCCGCAGAACCCTTGAGTTTGATTTTCCCGCCCCCGAGCGCGCGGGACGCGTGGTTTACGAGATAAGCGATTTCTCAAAGGAGTATGAGGTTCCCGGCGGTACAAGGAATGTAGTTTTTCGAAACTGCCCCGCGCTTCGCGTGGAAAGAGGAGACAGGGTAGCCGTTACCGGGAAAAACGGCGAAGGGAAAACCACTCTCTGCAAGATGATTGCCGGCGTGGAGGGTTTCTCCGGCCAAAGCCGCCTCGGCCACAACGTAACCTTGGGTTACTACGCGCAGAACCAGGACGAGATGCTTAATCCGCGGAACACGGTTTACGAAGAGTTCATCGGAGCTTATCCTCTTTTTTCCCAGACCGAGGCAAGAACGCTTCTGGGCTCGTTTCTTTTCGGCGCTTCCGATATAACCAAGAAAGTATCGGTTCTCTCGGGCGGCGAGAAAAGCCGTCTCTCACTTCTAAAGATTCTGGTTTCCCGTTCCAATTTTCTGATCCTCGACGAGCCCACGAACCACCTTGACATGGCCTCGAGGGAGGTGCTTCGTCGTGCCCTCGAGGAGTATTCCGGCACCTTTTTGCTGATAAGCCATGACAGGTATTTCATTGACAGCCTAGTAAACAGGGTGTGGTACGTGGAAGGAGGGAAGGTCGAGACCTCTATAGGCAATTACTCTGAGTTTCTCGAGAAAAAATCCCGCGACTCCGATGATGAACAGATGCCCGCCGAGATGGAAAACGACGAACCCAGGAAAAAAACCACAAAAGCCCTCGAGGCCGAGCGGCGCAACCGGCTTTACAGGGAACTTCGCGAAAAAGGCATAGAGAACATGGAGAACTGGACACTTTTTTCGAAAAAACAGATGGAAAACGCCCTTTCGGATC
This sequence comes from Candidatus Dadabacteria bacterium, assembly GCA_026706695.1. Taxonomy (NCBI): domain Bacteria; kingdom Pseudomonadati; phylum Thermodesulfobacteriota; class Candidatus Dadabacteria; species Candidatus Dadabacteria bacterium. Next base: position 13,351 of record JAPOYE010000089.1, read on the forward strand.
TTGAGAGCAGGATATCAGAATGCGAAACTGAAAAAGAGGAGATGGAAAGGTTCCTTGCGAATCCCGAGACTTCCCCCCAAGGTACTAACTGGGAAGAAAAAACAAGGCAGCTTGGTGAACTCGAGGCGAAGCTCTCTGCCCTTTACGGCAGGTGGGACGAGGTGAGTGAGCACATGCGAAAGAATTTTAATTAAATGCAGTTAAGTTTCAGTCCTGCGGGTTTTTCTTTATAATGATGGAACCCGCGATTTTCTGATTTAAGGGAACTTTGGATGAACGCAGCCGTAATAGCGATAGTCGTAATAGCTCTTTACCTGATCGGGTACAGGTATTACTCAAAGTTCATTTCCGAGAAAGTTTACGGAGTAAGAGAAGGGGAGCCTACTCCTGCCCACCAGCTGCGGGACGGCGTGGACTACGTGCCCGCCGGCAGACACATTCTTTTCGGGCATCATTTCGCATCCATAGCGGGCGCCGCGCCTATAATAGGGCCGGCCATAGCCGTGTTCTGGGGGTGGGTTCCGGCAATTATCTGGGTTGTGTTCGGAACTATCTTCATCGGTGCCGTTCATGATTTCGGCGCTCTGGTTATCTCGGCGAGGAACAGGGGAAGATCCGTCGGGGATCTTGCCGGCATATTCATAAGCCCGAGAGGGAGAACCCTTTTTCTTCTAATAGTCTGTTTCCTGGTCTTTTTCGTGATAGCAGTTTTCGCCTACGCGATCGCGGTTCTTTTCGTAAGCTTTCCCGCGAGCGTGCTTCCCGTGAACTTCCAGATACTGGTGGCACTTGTTATAGGGTTTCTCTTCTACAAAAGAGGGGTTCCCATCTTGTGGCCATCGATAATCGCGCTTGCGCTTCTTTACTTTATGATCTGGGCGGGAACCAAGGTTCCCCTGACCATTCCCGAGGTGATGGGAAGCCAGGTGGTGACGTGGGTAATCATTCTAATGGTCTACTCCTTTGTGGCCTCGGTTCTCCCCGTGTGGATGCTTCTTCAGCCCAGGGACTACATAAACGGAATCCATCTTTTCGTAGGTCTCGCGATACTTATAACGGGGATAATGGTTGCGCATCCCGAGATGCAGGCCCCGGCCATTAACTTTGCTGCCGATGGGCTTCCCGTACTTCCGTTCCTTTTCATAACCGTTGCGTGCGGAGCGGTAAGCGGATTCCACGGTCTTGTCGCGAGCGGAACCACCTCGAAGCAGCTTGACAGGATGCGGGATTCAAGATTCGTGGGTTACGGGGGTATGCTGGGGGAGGGCACCCTTGCCATGATAGCTACTCTAGCGGTCGCGGCGGGAATAGAGCGTAGTGAATGGCTTAAGCACTATCATTCGTGGGAATCGGCATCAAGCGGCGGCATAGCGAATTTCGTCATGGGAACTTCGAGCTTTCTTACCTCAATCCATATTCCCGAGGTACTGGGAACCACCCTTATAAGCGTGATAGTGATAAGTTTCGCGGCGACTTCCCTTGATACCGGGGCCAGGATACAGAGGATCGTTATAGGGGAACTCGGGGAAGCCTACGGAATCAAGGCTCTTAAAAACAGGTATATCGGGGCATTCTTCGCCATTGTGCCTCCGCTCGCTCTCGCGCTTTTCGCGCAGGTTCCCGGCAAGGGGCCAGGCTCGGGCGGGTTTTTGCTCTGGCCTCTTTTCGGCGCTACAAACCAGCTGATAGCCGGAATCACGCTGCTTCTGATTACTCTTTACCTAAAAAGATCGAAAAAACCGTTTATCTACACGCTCGTGCCTATGATTTTCCTGGTGGCCATGACTACTGCCTCCATATTTTTCAACCTTAAGTATTTTCTGGATAACGCGCTTCTTTTCGGTCTCTCGGCGATAATGTTCGTTCTTGCCGTCTGGCTGATTTTTGAGGCTGCAGTCGTGTCGAGGAAAACCCCGGGCGACGGCTGAGACTCTGCGTTACATTTCCTTTCTGTCCCGAAGCGCCTTGCCAAGCGTGAGTTCGTCTATGAACTCTATGTCTCCGCCGACGGGTATTCCGTAGGCTATTCTCGAGGTTTTGATCCCGAGGGGCTTTATTGTTCTTGAGAGGTAAACCGCGGTGGCTTCGCCTTCGACGTTTGTGCCGGTCGCGACTATTATCTCTCTTATATCCTCACGCTCCGCTCTCGCTAGAAGTTCTTTTATCCGGAGGTCTTCTGGGCCTACGCCTTCAAGAGGAGAGATTACCCCGTGGAGGACGTGGTATTTTCCCCGGAACTCCCCGCTTCTCTCAATTGCCAGCAGGTCAAGTGGTTCTTCAACGACGCAGAGGACCTGCGGGTCTCTTGAAGGATCCGAGCAGATCGCGCACGGGTCCTTTTCCGTGAAGTTAAAGCACGTGCCGCATGTGCTTACGTCGGATTTGGTTCTGATTATTGCGCTTGAGAGGCTGCGCGCGTAGGCTTCCGATGATCGGAATATGTGAAATGCAAGGCGTGTCGCGTTTTTTTCGCCGATTCCCGGAAGTTTGGAAAGTTCTTCTATTAGTCTTGAGATCGGCTCGGGAAGGCCGGTTCTTGGCATCTTAGATAAGCCCCGGCGGAAGCCCCATGCCGGCGGTGAAGCGCGAGACTTCGTCTTTCATAAGCTCCTGTCCCTTGTAAAGGGCCTCGTTTACAGCAGCTGTCACTAGGTCCTGTAGCATCTCAATGTCGGTTTCGCTTATTATTTCGGGCTCTACGACTATTGATACTATCTCCCCCTTTGCCTTTGCGGTAACCGTGACCATTCCTCCTCCGGAAGAAGCCTCCACGGTCTTTTCCCCGGCCTCGTTCTGAAGGCGCTCCATCTGCTCCTTCATTTTCCCCATCTGCTTCATGATGTTTTTCATGTTTCCGCCCAGTTTCATTTTTTCACCCCTGGCTTAAATTTTTTCTTTTTATCACGCTGGCGTCAAACTGCCGGATTGCGTAGTTAACTATCTCGTCCTCTGCGGGATCAGGCTTTCTTGAGGGGCCGCCGGTTCCGTTAATCCCCTCATCGTTTATGGTATCCACCTCGATCTTTACTTTCCCAACGCCTAGCATCTCCTTTAGTATCTCTCTTAATTTTCCTGATTTTTTAAGCTCTTTTTCATGATTTATGCCGTTTTTAAGAAATTTTATGCTTACCCGGTTCCCACTTACTTCAAGCAGGTGGGCCTGGGCAAGCTTTCTTGCTAAAAACTTGTCTTTGCCGTGCACAAAGTTGACGATCTCCTGTTTTGCGGGACCGTCGCCCGAGGTCTGCTCCCCGGCCGCAGACGCAGGTGTTTGCTTTGCCAGTTTTTCGTTTTCGCCCGCGTCTTTTTCTTCAACGTGCTTGCTCTCTTTCTCCGCGGGTTTGTCTTCCCGTTTCTCGGGACGGCGCTCTGCGGTTTTAGTCTGTCCTCCAGGGGAGCCCGGTGTTTTTCCCGTGCCGGAAGCCTGCGGAGACAGTCTCTCAAGCCTTTTCAGGATGTCGTCTATCTTCTCTACTTTTCCGACGGTGCTCATCTTTACAAGCGCGAGCTCAAGCACGATTTCCGGGTAAAAGGAGCCGCGTATTCTCTCTCCCCCGTCGATTATTATGTTAAAGAGAAGCTCTACGGTTTCCGTGGATTCGTCTTTTACCAGTTCTGAAAGCTCGTCCTTTTCATCCGGGGACAGGTCGGAAGTAAAATCCTTGCCGCAGATTTTAAGGTAGAGCAGGTTCCTGAACATGTAAATGATGTCTTGGGCCATCCTCCTAGGGCTTATCCCCTTTGACGCTGCGTTTCGCACGAGCTCCACGCATTTTGCCGGTTCCTTGGCGAAAACGGCTCTCAGGATGCTTTTGAGCGACTCGTTATCCGGTATGCCGAGCAGGCCTATCACGTCCTTGTGGGTTATTTTGTCTTCGAAGGACACGGTCAGCTGGTCAAGCAGGCTCAGTGAATCCCTCATGCTGCCCTCAGATTCCCTTGCGATCAGGTAGAGGGTTTCCGTATCGATTTTTATCCCCTCCGCCTTTGTTATTTTCTCGAGAGACTCCTTTATTTTCTCGACAGGTATTTTCTTGAAGTCGTATCTCTGGCAGCGGGACATAATGGTCGGGGGAACCTTGTGGGCCTCCGTGGTCGCCAGTATGAAGATCGCGTGCTCCGGGGGCTCTTCCATTATCTTAAGGAGGGCGTTAAAGGCCGACTGGGAGAGCATGTGCACTTCGTCGATTATGTAGACTTTTTTTCTTGCGGAAGCCGGGGAGTATTTAACGCTCTCTATGATCTCGCGAACGTCGGCCACGCCCGTGTGCGACGCGGCGTCGATCTCCTGCACGTCAAGCGATTTTCCCTCCGATATCCCCTCGCAGCTTGGGCACTGGTCCGTTGAGCAGGGGTATCTCTCCCCGTCTTTTCTCTCGCAGTTTATGGCCTTGGCGACGATTCTCGCCGTGGATGTCTTTCCCGTGCCTCTCGGGCCGGCGAAAAGCAGTGCGTGGGCTATCTTCCCGGATTCGATTGAGTTTCTGAGGGTGACGGCGGGGAATTCCTGACCTATCAGGTCTTCGAAAGTCTGGGGGCGCCACTTGCGGGCGAGTACTCTATATGCCATTTTATTAAAACCAGCGACCAGGTATCCGTAACGCACGGAGGTTTTTGCTACCGTTGCTCCCTTCCGGGCCTGGCGGGGTTCGCAAGCCCCAGTCGTACGGGCCCGGCCACTGGATTGCATTCTCCAAACATATGAACCGTCGCGACTCGGTAGGTAATCAATCTACACAAAAACGGCTTTTTTAGAAATGCGCGGTCGGGAATTTCGTTTTATATCAGGGGAAAACGGCACAATGTTACGGTTGGCGGATCTTCCTCGCAATGCCTTTTTGCTTGGATTGTTTATTTCTCTGCGAGGCTTCACTTGTATTGAACAAAAGATAAATAAGATTTTAATAAACTATCTGTATATAAAATCGTGGGATACTATAAGTAAAAGTCGGAATCAGTTGGAGGTAAAAGCGCATGCACGTAAAAAACATTGACGATATAGAGAGCGAGGTTCTGGAGTCTGCCAATGGCGTTTCAAGGCAGATGCTAATAGGCCCTGAGGAGGGTCCTAATTTCTCTATGAGAAAGCTTGTCATCGAACCTGGGGGCGGCATTCCCGCTCATACAAGTGGCGCCGAGCATGAGCAGTATGTTCTAGGCGGTACGGCCAGAGTCGGAATCGGGGATCAGGTTTATAAAGTAGCGAAGGGCGACATTGTGTTTATCCCCGCCGGAGAGCCGCACTGGTATGAAGCTTACGGAGAGGAGCCTTTTGAGCTTCTGTCGGTTTTGCCGAATAGAGACAACGAGATGGTTTTCGCAAAATAGCCGCTCCGGAAAAGACAGGAAAGGCTGATGCCCGCTCGTTAAGGTCAGCCGGGACTGCATATGATTCCCCTAAATGTCTATGGAATAATCCGTCTTTTCTGTGCTATAATGAAAATTATGTATGTAAAGAAAGTTAAAGAAGTAGAGAGTACGATTATCGGAGCAGGGCAGGGTACTTCAAGGCAGGTTCTCATCAGTCCGGAGGAAGGTCCGAACTTCGCGATGAGAAAATTTGTTATGCAGCCCGGGGGTGATATCCCCGCTCATACCAACGCAGTTGAGCATGAGCAGTACGTGCTTGGTGGCAGGGCTCGGATTGGAATTGGAGACGAGGTGTATAACGTCGAGAAGGATGACGTAGTCTTTATTCCTGCCGGGGTGCCGCACTGGTATGAAGTTGATGGCGATGAGCCTTTTGAGTTTCTGTGTCTTGTGCCGAATCTTGAAGATAAGATAGAGCTTATAAAATGATCGTACCTGGGCTTATCTGAGTCTTGCGGTGTGTTTGAACCATACGGGAAACAGCAATTGCCGTAAATTACGCTGTGATTGCCTGTTTACCTTGGTCACTTCAGGACTTGCGGGCAATGTAAAAGCCATAGCTGTAATAGTTCCGGTATTTTTCATAGAGCGTGATTTCGTTTGTTTCCGCATCAATGACCTCCTTTGCTTCCTCGGTATCGTGCTTGGCCAGAAATGCATCAAAGCCGCTTCGTAGCGGATCGTAGTAGTTATCAATCCAGCAAGATACAGGCAAAGGGAAATAGCCCTTCAGAATAAATCCTTGTTCCTCAAGCACCTTGATTTTATCCGCGGCGGTGGCAATTTCCGGATATTCATTGTCCCAGTAGGATCTGATTTCATCCGGGCGGCTCTGCGTCAGCCACGTGATTTCAGATGCGGCTAGTATGCCGCTAGGTTTTAAGAAGCGTTTGAAATAGGCAACGCTTTTTTTGAAGCCCATGTTGTAAACTGCGCCCTCGGCCCATATGGCATCAAGGCTTCCTTCTTCAAACGGCAGGTCGTCCATGGAACAGGCCAGTGTTCTGATCTTGTCGGCCAGTCCTTGTTTCTCAGCATTGGTCGTCAGCACACTCAGAAATTCGGGGAACAGATCAACGGCTGTGATGTTGGCATTCAGATTTTCCGCCAGCACCAACGTTGAGGCTCCGGTTCCGCACCCTATATCGGCAACCTGCAGTATCTCGGAAGCACAGGATAAACCCGACAGGGTTATCGCCATTTTCGTTTGCTCTTCGCTTCCCGGACCCTGCCGGTCGTTGCTCTTGTGCAAGTCAATCAATAATTCCCAGTTCATCTCTAATTCCGCATTCTGATTTCTCTTGCAATTGAGGTTAGTACCAATCTCTGGCTTTTGAAATTATACCGTCAGGGGCGTAAGAAATTCGTTTCAAGTCAATGGCGGAGAGAGTGGGATTCGAACCCACGAGGGAGCGTAAACCCCCTACACGCTTTCCAGGCGTGCACCTTCGGCCACTCGGTCATCTCTCCGTGCAGTTTTCTGTTCTAATGACACTACGGAACTGTCGTTTTTTCGGGAGTTTCATAAACAATTTTCCGCAGTTTGTGAAAAACCCTCTCTAGTTTAACAAGAGAATCGGGGTTTGTTAAACTATCAAAATGCCAGAGAAATGGAAGCTTCAAAAGAGCACTCCACTCAACGACTACAGAATTTTTTCGACGAAAAAGAAAAGCACCGTCTCGCCCAAAGACGGTACCGTCCACGACTTCTACGTAATGGACGCTCCCGACTGGGTTAACATTATCGCCGTTACGCCCGCCGGTGAAATCGTTTTAATAAAGCAGTTTCGCCACGGCACCGGAGAGATCACGCTTGAGATCCCGGGCGGAATGATTGATCCGGGGGAAAGTCCTGCTGAGTGCGCGCGCAGAGAGCTCCTTGAGGAAACGGGATTCACCTCCACTAGGTGGGAGCAGATAGGGTGCGTCAGGCCGAACCCGGCTTTTATGTCAAACTCCTGCTATACCTTCCTTGCATCTGGCTGTGAGCGGACGTCGGAACCGTCTTTTGACACTACAGAAGACATAGAAACCCTGCTTGTCTCTCCGCAGGAAATAAAACGATACATAAGGGAAGGCACCATAGATCACTGCATAGTGATAGCGGCGTTCGGGTTTTACTTTCTCAGGGAGTGATCCTGTTGATTTCTCCGGGTTTAGCGAGAATAATAGTCCCCTATCTTAAGGGCGGGTGGCGGAATAGGTAGACGCGACGGCCTCAAAAGCCGTTGGGCTTTAGCCCGTGAGGGTTCGATTCCCTCTCCGCCCAGAAAAAAGCTTCCGCTTCCCTCTCTCTAAGCCCCGTATCCTCAGTACCTGGCCATTTCCGAGTCGTACTTCTCAGCCCACTCGTCTATGCCGCCCTTGAGGTTCTTAACCTTGCTGAAACCCTGCTCGGCAAGGAAAGTCGCGGCCTTCATGCTTCTCCCACCGTGGTGGCAGTGAACGACTATGTCGTCCTTGGGGTCAAGCTCGTCCGTTCTGTCCTTGAGTTCGCCGAGGGGAATAAGCCTTGAGCCCTCGATGTTGCATATCTCGTACTCATGGGGCTCTCTCACGTCGATCAGAACGAAGTTGGCCTCGTTTTCCTTGATAGAGCTGAACTCCTCAACGGTTATCTCCTCGACCTTGGGTTTTTCCTCTTCAACCTCTTCGCCTCGGCCGATACCGCAGAACTCCTGGTAGTCTATGAGTTCGGTCACGGTCGCGTTCTCGCCGCAGACGGGGCAGTCAGGATCTTTTCGGAGCTTCAGTATCCTCGGCTCCATGTTGAGGACGTCAATAAAGAGAAGCCTTCCTATAAGGGGCGTCCCCTCGCCGATTATAAGCTTTACGACCTCTGATGCCTGAATGGTTCCCACAACTCCGGGCAGTATTCCCAGCACTCCTCCTTCGGCGCAGCTCGGCACCAGTCCCGGGGGAGGGGGCTCTGGATAGAGACACCTGTAGCAGGGGCCTCTTTTCGCGTCGAACACGCTTACCTGACCCTCGAACCTGAAGATGCTTCCGTAGACGTTCGGAATTCCGAGGAAAACACAGGCATCGTTTGTGAGATACCTCGTGGCGAAATTGTCCGTCCCGTCGACGACCACGTCATAGTCTTTCATTATGTCCATGGCGTTGTCCGAATTCAGCATCTCGTTATAGGTAACGATATTGGTATCGGAGTTAAGTTCCAGGAGACGGTCTCTTGCGGATTCCACCTTGGGAGTGCCAACGGTCTTCTCGCTGTGGATCACCTGCCTTTGCAGGTTGCTGAAATCGACAACGTCGAAGTCCAGTATTCCCAGTGTGCCGACCCCCGCGGCCGTGAGGTATAGAGCAAGCGGAGACCCGAGCCCTCCGGCGCCGATACAGAGGACCTTTGAGTTTTTGAGTTTTTTCTGTCCCTCAATGCCGACTTCGGGCATTATAAGGTGCCTGCTGTACCTAGTTATCTCCTGGTTGCTCAAGTCCATTTTGAATACCTTCCTTGCGATCTAAAATATTCAGACACTAAAGTTAGTACATGATTTGCATATTTTCAAACCGCAAACGCAACTTTCCCGTCAGTTAAGAAACGGGATTTTTCCCCAGGAAACAAAATAACCGGATTCTTAGTTCCCTTAGGAAGTCTTTATTACGTTTGTTGCGGTGGGTCCTTTTTTACCTTGAACGATCTCAAAGGTTACTTCGTCACCCTCATTGAGAGTCTTGTAACCCTCGCCCTCAATAGCGGTGTAGTGAACAAAAACATCATCCTGCACTTCGTTGGATGTTATAAATCCATAGCCTTTGGAGCTATTAAACCATTTTACAGTTCCCTGCATTATAATACCTACCTCTAAATTAATATTTGCGGGATTATTCCACACCTCTATTGCTTTGTCAAACTGTACCTCCTCCGTTTCCAGAGAAAATCCTGGGTACGGAGGAGTCCATACAGTAGTTCTCAAAGTGTTTCGCTGTATACCTGCGTGGACCTAAAATCCGCGCGAAGCGAACTCTTAAGCAGGCACAACGTTTGTTGCGGTGGGTCCTTTTTTACCTTGAGTGATCTCAAAGGTTACTTCGTCGCCTTCATTGAGAGTCTTGTAACCCTCGCCCTCAATAGCGGTGTAATGAACAAAAACATCATCCTGTACTTCGCTGGATGTTATAAATCCATAGCCTTTGGAGCTATTAAACCATTTTACAGTTCCCTGCATTATAATACCTACCTCTAGAAATTTAATATCCGCGGGATTATTCCAGACCTCTATCGCTTTGTCAAATAGAATTTTTCCTTCTCTAGGAAGAATTCTAGGTTAGTGAGGAAACTATATAGTGGCTCTCAGAACTTTTCGCAGTATAATTACGTGCATCTCAAATCCGCACAAAGCGGATTCTTAAGCAGGTATAAAATCAATGGAAGACAGGAAGAAAAAAAGAATCTACATTTTCTGCGTAGCGCTGTTTCTGCTCGGAGGGGGGCTTTTCTTTTATAACGTAGTGAAAAGTTTCACGGGGCTCGGCGCGACGCTTAACGAATACACTTTTCCGGGAAGCCACTCAATCAGGCTTGAGGAGGAGGGGGTTTATTCAATCTACCACCAGTACAAGAGCGCTTTCGATGAAGGAGAGACAGGCGGGGACTCCGGCGATGAGAGCTCGATAGTCGTTTACCTGAGAAAAGCTTCCGACGCGGAAAACGTGGAACTCAAGGTGCCCGATTCTAAGAAAAGGTACAGTTACATGGGAAAGAGGGGAGTGAAGATATTCGAGTTCGAAAACCCCGGGGCGACAGATTACGTGATCCAGTCTTTTACAAGTGTAGCTTCGCAACCACCCCTGTACACATTGGTTGTTGAGCGCGGCTTCGAGATAACAAGGCTCAAGGGGATACTTATCTCCCAGGCGTTTTTGCTTGTACCGACCCTTTTCGCGATAATACTTTTCATGCGCACCTACATAAGGAGCTGACCAAGGCGCATGTTCAGAGACGTAAAATCCCGGGTTCTAGCTTTTGACATAGAGTGGGTTCCCGACCCCGAGTCGGGAAAGGCCGCGTACGGACTTCCGGGGGATATGTCCGATCGCGAGGTGACCGAGTTCATGTGGCAGCAGGGCGGGGCGACCGAGGAAGAGCCGATGCCGTTTCTCAAGACGGTCCTCTCGAAAATAGTTTCCATCTCGATGGTCTTCCGGGAAGCGGAGAGAGACGGAACGGCTTCAAGGCTCAAGCTTCACTCGATTCCGTCGATTCCGACTTCTGAAGAGGATTGCTCGGAGAGAAGAATCATAGAAGACTTTTTCAGGATTCTCGACAAGCACCACCCGCAGCTCGTGGGATATAACTCCTCGGGTTCCGACATACCGATTCTTGCCCAAAGAATGATCAAGCACGGACTCCAAGGTGGTTTTTTCACGCAGAGACCTAACAGGCCTTGGGAAGGGGCCGATTTTTTTGCCCGCGGAAGCGACTGGAACGTCGATTTGATGCGTTGCGTAAGCGCCTGGGGGAAAGGCACCCCGTCTCTTCACGAAATATCGGTCGTGAGCGGAATCCCGGGTAAGATGGAGGGGGTGGATGGAAAGCAGGTTGCTCCGATGTGGCTTGAGGGAAGACTTGACGAGATAGTCGCCTATAACGAGTGCGACGCTCTTACTACCTATCTTCTTTGGCTCAGGATGGCCCACTCGATCGGACACTTCGATTCAGAGCAGTACGCGGAGGAGCAGCGGCTGCTTCGCGAAATGATAAGGCAAGAGGCCGAGAGCCCCGAAAGGCGACGGCACCTTCTGGCTTACCTCTCAAAGTGGGAGAGCCTGAGCAGGGCAGGGGCGGATGAGTAAGCAGCCCGACAGCCGTGGCATTGCCGTCTTTTCCTTCTACAAGTTCGTTGATCTTGACGGCCTTTTCGAAATAAAGAACTCCCTGCTCTCGCTTTGCGGGGAAAACGGCATAAACGGCACCTTCATTCTCGCTTCTGAGGGAATAAACGCCACCGTGGCGGGTCCCCGGGAGGGCATAGACGGGCTTATTGCCCATCTTGAGAGCGACACCAGGCTCTCGGGTGCGCAGTACAAGCTTAGTTACAACAAGAAAAGCCCATTTCACCGGCTTAAGGTGAAATTCAAGAAGGAGTTGGTCTCCATGGGCGTAAGCGCCATAAAGCCGCAGCGTCTCTCGGGGCAGCGCATACCGCCCGAGCAGTGGAATGAGCTTATAAGCCGCTCCGACGTGCTTCTTATAGACACAAGAAACGATTACGAAAACCGCGTCGGAACCTTCAGGGGCGCCGTGAATCCCGAGACGGAGCACTTCAGGGAGTTTCCCGAGTACGTGAGGAAAAACCTCGACCCCGCGGAGCACAAGGAGGTTGCGATGTTCTGCACGGGCGGGATAAGGTGCGAGAAAGCGACATCCTATCTTCTCGAGCGGGGATTTCAGCGGGTGTATCAACTTGAAGGAGGGGTGCTTTCCTACCTCGAGCGGGTTCCGCGCGAGCAGAGCCTCTGGGAAGGGGAGTGTTTCGTGTTTGACGACCGCACCTCGGTCAGCCACGACCTTTCTAGGGGAATCTGGAGCACATGCAGAAACTGCAGGGCCCCCGTATCTCCGGAGGACAGGGAATCCGAGGAGTTCCGTGAGGGAATATCGTGCCCCCGCTGCCACGCAAAGCTTACTCCAGAGAGGATTTCATCGCTTGAGGAAAGACAGAAGCAGATGAGGCTTGCCAGAGAGAGAAACCGCAAACATCTCGGGGCCGTAATAAAAAGAGGGAGCGCGAAACGGGCGCAGGGTTAATCTCGGGCTTCGAGTTCGTCCTTTAAGATCTTGTAGTCTATGCTGTCGACAAGAGCTTTCCAGCTCGCTTCCACTATGTTGTCGGAAACCCCCACCGTGCTCCATCTCTTCTCCCCGTCTCCCGATTCCACAAGCACCCTTACCACGGAGTCGGTACCGCCCGACCTCGACACTACCCTTACCCTGTAATCGAACAGCCTCAGGGTCTTAAGACTCGGGAAGAATTTCTCAAGCGATTTCCGAAGCGCCCTGTCTATCGCACTTACGGGGCCGGTTCCCCTTGCCACTGTATATTCCGTGACGCCGTTTACTCGGACTTCCGCGGTGGCCTCCGAGAGCGGCTCCTCGTCACCTTCCCGTTTTTCGACCAGTGTCCGGGTGTTTTTCAGGTGAAACCGCTTTTTGTATGTTCCGAGGGTTTTTCTCACCAGCAGTTCAAAGGACGCGTCCGCCCCCTCGAACTCGTAACCCTGGTTTTCCAGAACCTTAAGTTCGTTCAGTATCTCGAGGATTCTTTCGTCCTTGGGGTCTATTTCCACTCCCAGTTCCTGCGCCTTATAAGCTATGTTGGCCCGTCCGGAGAGGTCAGAGACCAGCACCCGCCTCCTGTTGCCGACGCTCTGGGGCTCTACGTGCTCGTAGGTGTCTGAATTCTTCATTACGGCGCTTACGTGTATTCCCCCTTTGTGAGCGAAGGCGCTCTCACCGACAAATGCCTGTTTCTTAAGAGGTGCAAGATTGGTGAGCTCATGAATGAAGTGGGACACGGAATAGAGTTTTTTCAGGTCCTCTGCGGAGATGGAATCCATCCCGAGCTTCAGGGCGATATTCGGTATTATGGCGCAGAGATTGGCGTTTCCGCACCGCTCCCCGTAGCCGTTCATGGTTCCCTGGACCTGGGATGCTCCCTCCCTTACGGCGTAAAGGGTGTTAGCGACCCCGACTTCGCTGTCGTTATGGGTGTGTATTCCTAGGCTCGGGTTATCGAACATGCCGTTAACTTCCCTTATGGCGCCCTCGACGTCCCAAGGCATGGAGCCGCCGTTTGTGTCACATAAAACGACCGTGTCGACTCCCGCCCCGTAGGCGGTCTCAAGAACCTTCGCTGAGTACTCGGAGTTTCTCTTCCAGCCGTCAAAAAAATGCTCGGCGTCAAAAAACACCTTGTCCACGTGGCGTTTCAGGTACTCGATCGAGTCGTGTACGAGCTCGAGGTTCTCTTCAAGCTCTATTTTGAGAGCTTCTGTGACCTGGAAGTCCCAGCTTTTCCCGACGATCGTCACGACCGGGGTTTCGGCCTCCAGAAGCGCCTGTATGCTAGCGTCTTCCTCGCAGCTTTTCCTTGCGCGTCTTGTGCTTCCGAAAGCCGCGACGCTCGCGTTTTTAAGCCCCAGTTTCTTCGCTTCCTCAAAATACCCCTTGTCCCTCTCGTTAGAGCCGGGCCATCCGCCCTCGATGTAATGCACCCCGAGGTCATCCAGTCTTTGCGTTATCCGGATCTTGTCGTGTATGGAAAAGGATATGTTTTCCCCCTGGGTTCCGTCACGCAGGGTCACGTCGTATATCTCAACGGTTCTCGAATTACTCATCGGTTTTTCCAAGATTAAAGGCGTTGTGAAGAGTTCTTACTGCGGTCTCCGTGTCTTTTTCCTCAAGCACGCAGGAGATTTTTATTTCCGAAGTGCTTATCATCATAATGTTAATTCCCTCGTTTGCAAGGGTCTTGAACATGCGCGAAGCCACTCCGGAGTGGGTCTTCATCCCCAATCCCACCAGGGAGACCTTGGAGATAAGGTTGTCGGAGAGCACCTGCTTTCCCCCTAGCTCCCGGGCCATCTTCTCAGAGAGTTCTATTGATTTCTTGAAATCCGACTTGGGCACGGTGAACGTGAGGTCGGTAAACCCTTCCGTGCTCACGTTCTGAACGATCATGTCGACCACGATGTTATTGTCCGCTAGCGACGAGAAGAGCTTGGCCGCTATGCCGGGCTGATCGGGCACTTGGGTCACGGTGATCTTAGCCTGATCCCTGTCGTAAGAAACTCCCGATACCAGAACTTCTTCCATGGATTTCATAACTTTTTCCTCATCCAAGACCCACGTTCCTTCGTCCTCGGGCCTCGGAGTTGACTTAACATGTATAGGCACTTTAAATTTTTTTGCAAATTCCACCGCGCGGGCCTGAAGCACCTTGGAGCCCAAGGACGCCATCTCGAGCATCTCGTCATAGGAGATACAGTTGAGTTTTCTTGCGTCGGGACAGATCCCGGGATCCGTGGTGTATACCCCGTCCACGTCATCCTTGTAGAGTTCGCACGCGTCGGCTCCCATCACGGCCGCGAGCGCCACCGCGGTCAGGTCGGAGCCTCCCCGCCCGAGCGTGGTAAGATTCCCGTTCTCGTCGACTCCCTGGAATCCCGCTACTACGACCGCTTTTTTTTCACTCAGGGCGACACGGATGTTTCTGTCGTCAATCGATTTTATCTTCGCCTTGGAGTAAATGTTGTCGGTGGTGATCCTTATCTGGTGTCCCTGGAAAGATATCGCGTCCTGCCCGAGCGATTTTATAGTCATCGCCACAAGGCCGGAGGATACCTGCTCCCCGCTTGAGGTTATAACGTCAAACTCCCTTTCATCGGGAGGATCCATTATCTCTTTTGCGAGGCCGACCAGCCTGTCGGTTTCCCCAGCCATGGCGGAAACCACCGCTATCACGTCGTTTTTCTTCTTTTTCGTTGCTACTATATGCTCGGCTACGCGCCTTATTTTCTCGATGCTAGCAACGCTTGTTCCGCCGTATTTCTGAACGACAAGAGCCATTTTCCCTTACCTGCAACCTTTATTGTTCTCGATTCCTCATCCCCTCGGGGCGGGAATTGGATATCAATTATAACAGCGTTTCCCGGTAATACATCCCGTACCTTGTCCGCCCATTCCACGACGGAAACTCCGTCTCCGTAGAAAAATTCCTCATAACCCGTATCCTCGAACTCCGCCCCGCCAGACAGCCTGTAGACATCGAAGTGAAAAAGAGGCACGCTGCCTTCGTAGCAGTTCATTATGACGAATGTGGGGCTGTTGGGTTCATCCTCTATTCCCAGGCCGCGGGCAAGACCCTTGGCGAAAACCGTTTTTCCCGCCCCGAGATCTCCCGTGAGTCCCACTACGGAGCCCCGGGGTATGAGTTTCCCCAGTATCTCGCCGCAAAGCATAGTCTGCTCGGGTTTGCTCACTTCTAGTAGGAATGCGGGGTCCATGGGAACTATCTTACCGTGGCGAAATGCCTTTCTTTCGTGGATGAGATGACGGAATTTCTTGAAGCGGGGATTTTACGCGATATTTCAGAGGCGGTAAAGCCCGCGGTGCCCGTTTCATCTAAAAGAAGGTCGGCCGCGTGGCCGTGGAGGAAGACGCCGAGCAGGCAGGACTGAAGGGGGTCGTATCCCTGGGCCGCGAGTCCCCCGATTATTCCCGTAAGCACGTCTCCGGTTCCGGCCGTGGCCATGGCGGAATTTCCGGTCGGGTTTATGAACACCTCCCCGCCGGGAGTGGAGACGACCGTTCTCGCTCCCTTAAGAACGACGTAGCAGCCGTATTTTTCGGAAAAACGGGTCGAGATCCCGACGCGGTCATCCTGCACCTGTTTTGTTCTTACGCCGCAGAGTCTTGCCATTTCCCCTGGGTGCGGAGTTATTACCGCGGGAATTTCCGTTTTCCTTAGAATCTCGGGGTTCTTTGAAACTATGTTAAGGGCGTCGGCATCGAGCGTGACCGGCACTTCGCACTGGGTTATCACCTTCTCAAGAAACTTCCCTGCGCTTTTGGAAGTCGATATCCCGGGGCCGACGGCAAGAGCCGTCTTTTTGCCTTCAAGTTCCCGGAGCACCTCTTCGTAGGCGTCGGGATGGAAGGTTCCGTCCTTTGAGTCCTTAAGCGAAACGGACATTACCTCGGTTGTCTTTTCCTCAACAGCCGAGGATATGCTTTTTGGAACCCCCAGGGTTACGAGTCCGCTTCCGGCGCGAAGGGCTGCCTCGGCGGAGAGGACCGCAGCCCCGCTTTTTCCCGGAGAGCCTGCGAGCACGAGAAGGTGTCCGTAGGTTCCTTTGTGTGAATCGGCGGCCCTTTTTTTAATGAGGCCCCGGCATTTTTGAAACGTGAGAAGTTCAAGGGGAAGGTTCTCCCAAAGCGTTTTGGGAATTGTTATGTCCGTTACGCAGAGTTTTCCCGAGTAATCCACTCCCGGGTGAATGCACATCCCGAGTTTCGCCGGGGCGAAGGTGACGGTAACGTCGGCCTGCACGGCTGCCCCGAGAGGTTGCCCCGTATCGGCGTCAAGTCCCGAGGGTATGTCGACGGAAATGCGCCGGGCGCTCTGGCGGTTTATGAATTTTATGAGCTTCTCGTAAAACCCTTCCACCTTCCTGTCGAGCCCGGTACCGAAGATGGCGTCGACTATGACTTCCGTATCCTTTATCCTGGGAAGCTTTCCGCCGAGCTCCCTTACGTCGGCTTCGATCTCGAGAAGCGAGTCGAGGTTCGTTTTCGCGTCACCCCTGTAGCGTTCCTTTTTCTCTGCGATGTGGACGCTTACCTCTTTTCCCGAGGAAATAAGATGGCGCGCGATTACGAAACCGTCCCCTGCGTTGTTTCCGGCGCCGCAGATGACCGCCATCTTCTTTGCGGAAGGACACTCGGCGAGGATGACCGACGCCACGGCTCTTCCGGCGTTCTCCATAAGCACGACGCCCGGAACTCCGAATTCCTCAATCGTCCTTCGGTCTATTTCCCTTGAGATCTGCTTGGTTGAAAGTTTCATGGTTCTCTGGGGCTGGTCCCCCGGATTTGCCTATTTCCCCATACCGCCTGCTCCGGTGGGTCTTGTATCTCCGAGGTTTTCTATATGCGCGCTGATGAATTCCTCGGCGTGATCAAAGCAGAAATAGTAGGAAAGAAGAGTGCTGCCGCTTCGGTTAACCGTGATCAGCTGGTAGTGGCGACTGCAGATATCCATTCCGCACCTGACGCACTGCTTGATCTGGTTTCTTTCTCCCGAAAGTTCGCATTGCTCCCCTCCGGGACTTACGTGATCACACTGGTAGATTTCAACTTCTATTGTTTTTACCGACAAGTGCTTTACCTCCCCTTGGTTTCTTCATTAATTATACAGTTTTGCGTAAGTGTTTGGTAAATCACGCGGATAATTTATAATAGACGGGAAGGATAGAGTTGATGATACATCCAAGACAGGCCCTAAACGGCACATTAAAGTATTTCTACATAAAGGCCACCGGAAGGCCGAAACTCCTCAATCTTGAGATAACAAAGCTTTGCAACGCCCGCTGCGATTTCTGCGACTACTGGCAGACAAAACACGAAGAGCGTCTTTCTGACTACACTCCCGTAATAAAGAAAATAAACCCCCTCGTCACGGTTATCACGGGCGGGGAGCCTATGATCAGAAAGGATCTTCCCGATATCGTGAGACAGATAAAGGGATGCTCCATATTCATTTTCACTTCCATGGTCACCAAGGGAGATTTCCTTACCGAGGACAAAACTGAAGAGCTTTTCGACGCGGGGATGGATCAGATCGCCGTTTCCCTTGATTTTCCGGGCGAAAAGCACGACACATACAGAGGCATTCCGGGTCTCTGGAAAAAGCTGTCGGAAACCCTGCCCGAACTGGCGGAGCGGTTTCCCGACAAAAGCCTCGTGCTTAACACCATAATAATGGAAGACAATCTCGACGAGGTGGTCGAGATAGCGAAGAAGGCCAGGGAGTGGGGAATAGCCATATCCTTCAGCTCCTACTCGGTCATGAAAACCAACAACGAAGACCACTTCGTGAAAAGGGAAGCTCTCTCGAAGGTAAGTGACCTTGTAGAGGAACTGATCGCGCTTCGAAAGAAGTGGAAGGGGACGATACTCTCAACCGAGTACTACCTGAGGGAAATCCCGGGCTATTTTGAGAGGGGAAGCGTTCCCGACTGCCTGGCCGGCATCAATCAGATACACGTTACCCCGAGCGGACACTTAAAACGCTGCTCCGAGATGCCCGTGGCTGCCCACTACAGCGAATACAGACCGGATCTTTACGAAAAAACCAAGTGCACTTCCTGCTGGTACAGCTGCAGGGGTGAGACCCAGAGCCCGGCGAACGTCAAAAGGGCCATGGAATACATGGGAATCTATATCTAAGACGTAGCCGAACTGGTCTGCTGTTCGAAATATCTGACTACGGAAGAATGGAAGAAGTTGTCTTCACTTGTGGAGAAAATTCTTGAGACCATTGTTGCATTTATAATATAGTCCATAAAAAAACAAACGCTTTAAAAGAATTAGGAGAGAAATGGAATGAAAGAAAGTTACGATACTCTCAATGTCGAGGAAATAGACTTTGACATTGACAACCCTAGGATAAAAATGGCCTTAGAAAAATACGGGGACCGATTGAATGCGGAACGTATTTATTTTGCTTTGCGGACCGCGACGGATGGGGAGCAAAAAACTTCTTCTTTTTCCAGCCTGAAGGATTCAATTCACGCTAACAAAGGAATAACGCAACCGATCACGGTTGTATTGGTAGGAGATAAAAAAATTTGCATTGATGGAAATTCCCGCCTTGCAATATATAAGGATTTCCTCAAGCAAGAAATCCCCGGTGATTGGTCTCGAATTAAAGCTCTGGTTATCGAAGGCGCGAGCCAGCGAGATATAGAGACAATCCGTGTATCGGCCCATCTCGTCGGTGTCAGAGAATGGCCTGCCTATGAAAAGGCTAGATATCTTGATTATCTTCGCAACCAAGAGTTCATGGAATACGAAGAGATAATAGCTCTTTGCGGAGGTGACAGAAACAAAATAGAACGTCAAATTGATGCTTACCGAGACATGAACGAATATTATCGAGATATCGTTGACGATACGGCATTTCGTATTGACAGATTTAGCGGTTTTGTAGAACTTCAGAAGCAAAATGTAAAGGATGCCATATTCCAGGCTGGATTTGAGCTAACGGATTTCGGGGAATGGATTCGGGATGGCAAGATACACCGCTTGGCTGATGTACGTCACTTGCCCAAAGTCCTTCATGATGACGAGGCTAGGGAAACTTTCCTTAATGGGGGTCTACGTTCCATAGAAGATGCGATAAAGTTGCTTGACAGAAAGAATCCCAAGTTTGCTACGGCAACTTTGGAGAATGCTACTATATATCAGATAGCGGATATTCTCGCACGGCGTATTAATGACCTACCTTATTCTGAAGTCCGCTCTCTAAGAGAAAAAGAGCACGAAGATGTCATTGAAAATATAAACTCTCTGGAAGATTTATCCATTCGTTTAGAGAACCTTCTTGAAGATGTCTCAGAGTGAAGCACACAAAGCCTTGGTAAAAGGGGTAGTGGTTGCTTTGAGGTCTCGATTTACAAACATCTCAATACGGATAGACCTACAGCAAAATCCAGGAGACGAAGTGCCGCCGAAGATTGACCGCTTTAGACCTGATGTATACGCCACGCAGAAGCGAGGATATCCCGTTGTCATTGCGGAAGCCAAGACAGATGGGGATATAGACAATCGACATACGCATGACCAAGTTGTAGCCTTTATTAGATATCTGGACCGAAACGAAACGAATCTCTTCATTATGGCCGTGACCGGTTACAGAGCTGACCGTGCAAAGACCTTTCTACGCTTCATCAGGAAGGAATTACAGGTTGTTAGCACGGAAATTGAAATTTTTGACGGTTGTGATTTTTGGCGATTAGATTCGAGTGAGGGTATAAATTGGCGTTTGTACTGAGAAAACCGCCTAAATTGAGCGCTAAACATGAGGGTTACCCTTATCAACTAGATGCCGTAAGAGAGATAAAGTCTCTTCCGTACGCAGCGATTTTTCATGAGCAGGGTCTAGGCAAGACGAAAATAGCAATTGACCTCATGTTGCTTTGGCTGAGTGAAGATGTGGTTGATACGGTATTCGTGGTCACAAAAAAAACACTAGTTCAAAACTGGTGCGATGAATTGGCTTCTCACTGCCATGTAACTCCAAGGATTTTATCCGGTAATCGCCGTGACAACAGTATCTCTCTTAACTCTCCGATACTGGTCTATGTCATGAACTACGAGGTCATATCCTCAAACTTCGACTTGATACGAGATTTCCTCCGTACTTGCAGGGTTGGAGCCGTTCTGGATGAAAGCCAAAAGATCAAGAATCCGGACGCACGACTTTCAACATGTTTCCATTCACTTGCAGAAGAATTTACCCGCCGCGTAATTATGACGGGAACCCCTGTAGCTAACCGTCCTTACGATGTGTGGTCGCAGATCAAGTTTCTAGATGGTGGCGAAGCGCTAGGTGACTCGTTTGACGATTTCAAGAAGTTTGCTGACCTTCCGTCGACTCTAGGCAAAACGAAAGAATATGGTTTTCAGCTGGCAGGAATAATGGATAAACTGAAAGGGTTTTCCGTGAGAGAAACAAAGAGCTCAGCGGGGCTGAACTTGCCGAGCAAAACCATCCTGACTCATCTCGTTGCACTGGAGTCTCGCCAAGCAGCAATATATTCCTCATACAGAGACGATATGTCTTATGAACTACAGAGTGTCGATGGCTTTGTTACCGATAATGCGGAAGATATTCTGAAACGCCTTCTAAGGCTTGTTCAGTGTGCTTCGAATCCATCCCTTGTAGATGATACGTACGAAGAACTTCCTGCGAAATACCTTAAACTGGTCGAACTGCTTGACGACATCAACATTTGGTCGAACAAGGTAATTGTGTGGACCGGGTTCATTGACAACGTTGAATGGCTATGTGGCAAGCTGGAGGAATTTGTGCCACAAAAGGTGCATGGTTCTATGTCCGTTTCAGACCGAAACCAATCTATCAGAAGGTTCAAATCGAATAAAGATTGCAGGGTCTTGCTGGCCACGCCGGGTGCCGCCAAAGAAGGACTAACCTTAACAGTGGCTAACCATGCGATATTCTATGACCGAAGTTTCAGTCTTGATGACTATATTCAGGCACAGGACCGAATCCACAGGATTTCTCAGACCGAAGAGTGTTTCGTACACAACATACTCGCTAAAAACACCATTGATGAATGGGTGGATGATCTGCTGAATGCTAAGTATCAGGCAGCCCGGCTTGTACAAGGAGATATATCAAAAGACAGTTTTGACACTGAGTTTAATTTTGACCTGTCGGATGCTTTAGCACAGATACTTTTGTCCGACAAGGATAAATAGTATGAATCTGGAGGATGTTAAGATATGAGAGAAAATGAGATAAAGATATTGCGAGAAACCGTACAAGTAAGCAACGATTATCACAATATATATGAGCTAAGATTTCTGAAAGACAACCCCAGAGTTTATTCTTGTATATACGAGGAACCGGATTTCGAAGACCTTCCTGAGGCTGTGCAGCAGGAAAAAATTTTTGAAAAACTTCAGGCAGAACCAAGCGTAAAGAACCTTGTACGAGAAATAGAAAGGCATGGTGGCTTGATGGAACGAATCTTAGTCCGACTCGACACAATGCAAGTTATTGAGGGCAACTCCCGATTAGCTGTATATCGAATACTGTACGAGAAAACAAAGAAAGAAGACTGGGAGCTTATCCCTTGCGATATTGTTCAAACGCTCTCTGATGAACAACAAATAGCTTATCTAAATCAAATTCATGTCAAAGGCAAAACAGAGTGGTCCGCTTACGAAAAGGCCAACTTTGCATACGCACGCAAGACACAGGGATTCCCCCTGCCTAAGATTGCCAAACTATTCGGTGAGTCTGAAGGGACGATCCGTACCAGAATTAAGGTTGTTGAAACGATGCGGAACAACAACGATAGAGACAGGTCTCATTTTAGTCATTACGATGTTTTGGTTAGGAACCACTCAAGCGATATGAACCAACGCCCGGACTTGAAAAGTGCGTTGTTAGAACGTATTCGCAATCTGGGAGATAATGAAGAGGAAGATTTGGATTTTACGGCCCAAGAGCTTAGGAAGAAATTGCCGGCCATTATAAAAAAGCCCAAGGTTCTCAACAAATACATTGAAGGAACTATTGGCTTGGACAATGCGTATCAAAGGGCCAAGATCAGTAATGTGCAGGAAAGAATACGCGAGGCGAAAGCAATTCTGGAAGGTATAGAGAAAAAGAATGTCAAGAAGTTGGATAAGAACGACCTTAATGCATTTAGGCAAGATGTGCGCAAGCTGGAAAGAGAAGTTGGAAGGATAGTTAGAATGACGAATGAGGCAAACTAAATGCTTGGAAAGAGTATTCTGCTGCTTGAACCTGGGTACAAGAATAAATACCCTCCCTTGGGGTTAATGAAGCTGGCGGCATATCACCGAAATCGAGGTGATAAGTTGCGGTTTGCTAAGGGAGAGGATTTTTCAGTGTTGAGCGAAGCATGGGACCGTGTATATGTGA
Organism: Candidatus Dadabacteria bacterium; assembly: GCA_026706695.1. Taxonomy (NCBI): domain Bacteria; kingdom Pseudomonadati; phylum Thermodesulfobacteriota; class Candidatus Dadabacteria; species Candidatus Dadabacteria bacterium. The sequence goes on from JAPOYE010000089.1 coordinate 35,943, forward strand.
CCACGCTTTTCAGCTTTGAGTGGGACCGCACTTCAAAAGCCATCGATTTTGCCATAAGAGCCGCAGGTAACCAACCGGAACGCGTGTTCGTGGGAGGTATAGCGGCTTCTCTTATGCACGATGAATTTATCAAAGAACCTAAATGGGCTGGAGTCCGGTTTATTGCTGGCCTGCTTGACAGAGCCCCTGCGCGCGCGTTGCGACTATCTGCTGACGAAGGTGATTTCGGTGCTGACGATGTTACTGGTACACCAATTGAGGAACATGTCCCGGATTACGATATCCTTGATGATATAGATTACACCTATCCCGTTAACGATGCCTATTTTGGTTATGCGTCTAGAGGGTGTATCCGTAAATGCCATTTCTGTGGCGTTCCAAAACTTGAGGGAATGCAGAAAGAAATGCCCCCTTTATCCCAACTAGTTGAAGGTATTGAAGCGAAGTACGGTCCAAAAAAAGATCTCATACTGATGGATAACAACATCACCGCTTCTTCTCGTTACAAGGAAATCATTGCGGAAATCCGTGACCTCGGATTTACCTCGGGAAGCCGCTTGGAGCGCGATGGAAGACGCCTCAAACGGCGTGTGGACTTCAACCAAGGTGTCGATGCTAGAATACTGGTGAAATCGCCGATGTACCTGAGGGAAATGGCGACTATTTGTATCAGTCCCCTACGGATTGCGTTTGATCATATCGGTATTCGAAAAGTATACAGTACGGCGGTTCGCATGGCTGCTGACAACGGCATCACGTCACTCTCCAATTATATGCTATATAATTTCATGGACACTCCGGAAGACCTGTACAATCGAATGAAGCTGAACATTAAGCTGAACGCGGAACTTGGAATTCGCATCTGGTCCTTCCCCATGCGGTATCAACCCGTCACGCTCAAGGACCGTTCTCACATAGGGAAACATTGGAATCGATATTACCTTCGCTCCTTTCAGGTTATGTTGCAGGCAACTCACGGCGTTGTAAGTGGCAGTGAAACTTTCTTCAATCATGCCTACGGAAGCAATCAAGAGGAATTTAAGCGCCTGCTGAGTCTTCCGCATGGGTTCATTTTTCATCGCGAACATTACGAAAAAGGTGCTGGACGTTCAGTGCGGGAGGAGTATGAAATACTTCGGAACCGCATGTCTTCGAATCAAGAAGACGAATTGCTAGGCTATCTTGCCTCTTGCTTTGGTGGGGAGAAAGCCAGAGGAAGACAGTACGCCAGAATCGCTGGAACAAGCAGGGTTGACTCGCTGGTTCGTCAAGCCATATTGTTTCACACCCTGGGAACAAAGAATGAGTCAATGGTAACTAGCTCCGAACGAGTCTCTTCAATGTTTCCTCCAGTCAATCAAGGTTTCTTGCTACCGAGTGAGGAAGAAATCGTAGAAGATTCTGGCCTTTACGAACGGGACGATGCAATCGAAAAGAAAGAGACTTCTAAGGAGCCGGAACCACCTTCCATAAGTGAGACCATATGCGGCACTTAGGAATATGAATAAAAAAAACGAAACGACAGACAAGCTCCCTGAATTGCCGATACACATAGGTGGGGATATCCTCAGCCTTATAACGTCTGCAATGTATACTTCGCCTTTGTCTGTCTATCGCGAATATATTCAGAATGCTGCCGATTCGATTGCCGCTTTTGGCAAGCCGGAAGATTGCAAAATAGACATTAAAATTGACCTCGCTTCAATGTATTTATCAATACGAGATAATGGCTTAGGGTTATCTCATGCTCAGGCAATTGAAGAGCTTATTCCTATTGCGAACAGCAATAAGCACCGGCAAACTGACAGAGGCTTCAGAGGTATCGGTCGACTGTGTGGGCTTGCTTTTGGTGAATCGGTTTCATTTCTTACGCGTACCAAGGATACGGATCCTGTAACTCGTGTTGTGTGGAACAGAACCCATCTAAGAAGAAGTATCGACAGCAATCTGCCAATAGAAAAAATCATCTCTAATTGCGTTACGGTTGATGTTATAAAAGAGGACACTTATCCGACACGGTTCTTTGAAGTTCAAATTAGCGGTATATCTAGATACGCGGCATCTTTCATCCTAAACCGTGACTTGGTTAGCGAGTATATAGGGGAAATCTGCCCAGTTCCTTTCTCAGAAGATTTTCCGTATGCGACGCAAGTATTAAACCTGTTTGAAGAAGACCAAAAACCTTTGATGTTGGAAATTGTAATTGATAACCAGAAAATCCCGGTTACAAGGTTGCACGGAAGCGGCACTTGTATTTCTGGGAACCATCTGGACGCATTTGTTGACTTTGAAAAAATTACCATCCCCTCATTAGAAGGTGATAGAAATGCAGCTACTGGATGGATTGCGCATTCATCTTACCTAGGTGCGCTTCTGCAAAAACCAAGCATAAGATGTATGCGTGTTAGAATAGGCAACATTCAAGTTGGAGACGAAACAGTTTTTGACCACCTCTTTTCGGAAACTCGTTTCAATCGGTGGTGTGTATCGGAAATTCATATACTGGACTCTCGCATAGTTCCCAACGCAAGGCGAGACTACTTTGAACCGGGTCCCCACCTTAGAAACCTTGAGAACCAACTAAAGATAGTCTGTCGCAACTTGGAGAGAAAATGCAGAATTGCCTCAAAGGAACGCAATGAGCAGCGACAATTTCAGTCTCTTCTCGATAATGTTAATGCGACTTATGAACTTGCAGCATCCAAATATCTAACTGCAAAAGCGGCAAGAGAACTGATCACTGAAACCTTGGCGGAAATTGCACGTTTGCGGGACAAACATAAAGAACCGGAATGGCAAAATGGCAAGATGGATAAGTTAAATGAGTTGGAGAGGAGGCTCTCCAGTTTCCGAGCAAGCCGAGGTCAAGTATATTTCCCAGGCATTGCTGCGTCAGAAGTATCCATATACCGAAACATTTTTCAGATTCTTACCGAAATATCTCCATCGCCGCAAGCAGCAAAAGACACAATTGATACTATTTTATCTAAGGTAAAAAGAGAAAAATTTTAGCAGCTATTATTTTAGCAGCTATTAATTGTTCAATTAACCCGAACATCTTGCGTTTATAGAGATGGAGCGACCTGTGTCATGACCGACCAATACCTAGGCCCCCTAGTGTCCGGCGATGAGCTTACATCCGAGCTCAGGAAACGGAAAAAGAAAGATGTGTACAAGACTGTCTCGGGTTCGTCGAAGAAGCTCATTGCTGAAAAGGTGAAGCTGGAAGAAGTTGACGGTTGGCGGATGTTCAGAAAGAACGCGAAGTCAACGCGGATGGCCAAGGCCAAGCCCGTTGACGAGCAGATTGAAGATGAAGTCTGGTGCATCCTAGCCCAGATGGGCTTCAAGGAGATGAGCAAAGGGCGTCAGTTCACGATTGCCGTCGAAAGTGACCTGCCACCACGTCAGGTCGATGTGTTTGCCAAGGACGATGAAGCCGTCATCATCGTCGAGTGCGCACAGCGCGATACGCCGGGCAAGGAGAAGATGGACCAACTGGTCGAGGAGATCAGGACAACTCGCGAGAACCTGCTCAAATCGGTCCGCGGGACCTACGGCCAAGAGAGCAAGCTCAAAGTCAAACATGTCATCGCTACAAGAAACATCTCATGGAGAGACGAAGACCTTGCCGAGTGCGAGCAAGCGCAGATTGCGGTGGTCACCGACGGCGAACTCGACTACTATACGTCGCTCGTGCAGCATCTCAAGCACGCGGCACGCTACCAGTTTTTGGGGCATATGTTTGGCGGTCAGAAGATTGAAGGCCTAGCCAAGAAAGTCGTAGCTACCCGAAGCAAGATGGGGGGTGAGACGTTCTACACTTTCCTCATCCGCCCAGATGAGCTTTTGAAGGTCGCCTACGTCGGCCACAAGGCAAGCCGCGACATCGAGAATCTGGAAACATACCAGCGTATGCTCCAGTCGCGCCGACTGAAAAAGATTGCAGAGTACATCAATGGTGGCGGCAAGTTTCCGACGAATATAGTTGTCAACCTGAAGACCGGCAGGAAGAAATTGCGATTTGATGCGAAGGAAAAATACGGTGAAGAGGAGTGGGGCGTACTTTATCTGCCGCCGAGCTATGCCTCGGCTTGGATCATCGATGGTCAGCATAGGCTCTACGGATACGCTTACGCACGTGCGACAGAGGGCTTCAATCAGGATTCGACGGTCTTGCCCGTGCTTGCTTATGAGAATCTTCCTGCCGAGAAGGAGATGAACCTCTTCATCGATATCAACAGCAAACAGACCAAAGTGAGCACGGGCCTGTTGGTTGAGCTTTACTCGGACCTTCATTGGGGTTCTTCCGACCCTGAAGAAGCGTTCCAAGCCCTGCTCTCGCGCATCGCCTCGCGTCTTAACGGCGAGAAGACCTCGCCGCTTCATGACCGCATGGTTGTCACCGGAAAGAAGAAGACTCGGTATCGCTGCCTGACGCAGACCTCGATCCGGGACGGTCTTGACGTTGCCAAGCTATTAGGAACGTTCAGCAAGGGTGCAATTGTGCCGGGTCCACTGTCGACGGGCAGGTCCGATGACTATGCTGCGAACCTCAAGAAAGGCCTATCGGTGCTTTCGGATTGCCTCGGCATGTTCTCGACCCAGCTAACGAACCACTGGGAGCTCGGCGATGGTACCGGAGGATATCTATGTACGAATAATGGCATTCGGGCTCTGTTTCACGTTATCAAAGACATTGCTGACCATATCCGGGACACAGACGGAACAGACCTTTGCCTTTTCAATGCCGATGAGACTTTCGCGGAAATCAAACCGTATTTTCAGGTCTTGGTCGACTATTTCAACGACGCATCCGGGCAAGAAATCCAATCCTTTAGACGCACCGGCTCTTCACTGACAGCCGTTCGGGACCAGGCCTATGGAATGGAAGCGCATATCAACAAGAAGTTTCACGACTTCAACCCCGCAGGACTGCAAAAGTACTTGGAGTCCCGTGATGAAGTGGGTACAGAAGAAGCGACCAACAATGTGAATAAGATAAACCGGAAACTCTTTGACTACGTCATCGGAACGTTGAAGAAACATTACGGTACGGAAGAAAAAGTGTGGTGGACGAAGGGTATTCCTGTTGAAATCCGCAAGGATTGCACGAGCAGATGGGAGGAAAAAAATCGTGAAGGCGAGGAAGAATCTCAGCTTTATCTGATCAACTATATCGATATCTGTCACAAGAATTGGGACTTATTCAAAGACGTGGTTTCGCTGGATTCCCGTGACAAGAACAACTGGAAAGCAAGCACGAGATGGATCAAGGACCTCAACGAGATACGCAAGATCACGGCGCATCCTGAGCGCGGCGTTCTGACCACGGACCAAGTCGCCTCCGTAAACGAGCTTTTTGACAAGGTCAAAGAGCATTTTCCTGAGGATATCTCGTAAACTCATGAGGAGAGTTTTATGGCCTTGGTTTCGAAATTTCTTTCAGTATTGCCTGGCGTACACGCTCACGCCACGGGCGGGTAACACCTGCTTACGTCTTCGGTCTGAATAAACCGAACTTACTCTTTACCTTTACATTCTTAACACAGCGTTTCCCGGTCGGCATGTATTTTAACGGGTGTTTTCCTGCTCCGAGATGCCCGTAGCCGCCCACTACAGCGACTACAAACCGGATCTTTACGAAAAAACCAAGTGCACTTCCTGCTGGTACAGCTGCAGGGGGGAGACCCAGAGCCCGGCGAACGTCAAAAGGGCCATGGAATACATGGGAATTTATATTTAGCCCGGACGTTTAGGGTCCTTTTCGATACTCTCTGTGTGTTTAATCTGATTACGCCTTTGTCGGACTTGGTTGAATTCTAGGCGAAGGATACGTGATCAATAACCTCTCTACGGTGTTTTTGCCCCTTGCAGCTTCTGGGCGGCTTTATCAAAAGTGTAGGGACCGAAAAATAAACCGCCCTGTGTTTTGTCGCAAGTCCGGAAATGATTTTCTAGCACCCCTTCGTACTTAGACCTGCGTTCAAGTTCGGACTGCCGTCTTGTACATTCGTTCCATCACCTTGACAATATCCGGGGCCCCGGAAAGGGACTGATCCACAGCCTGCGCCACAAGGTGATCAGGAATGCCATGCATAGCTTCGGCAATCGGCCCGGCTATCGCCGCCAGTGTGTCGGAGTCGCCTCCTAGAGAGATAGCGTTTCGAACGGCGTCTTCAAAACTTGTTGATTCAAGTGCGCACGTGATGGCTTCGGGAACGGTTTGTTGGCAGGTGTTGCTGTAGGAATATCCGGATCGGATATCATCAACTGCCTTGGAGAGATCGTATTCGTATTCGCGCTCGATGGTCTTGCGTATGTCCTTCGGTTCGTATTTCTGAAAGGCAAGCCAGATGGCGTGCGTCGCTGCCCTCGCTCCCTTCATGCCCTCGGGGTGGTTGTGAGTGATCCTGGTTACCCGGTCGGTGGCCGCAAGCGCCTCTTCGAGCGGATGGCTCCGGTTAAGGAAGGCAGCCGGCGACACCCGCATTACCGCTCCGTTTCCATAGCTGTGATACGGCTGGGGATCAGGGCTCGCGATCCAGTTTCTGAACATGGTGCCGTAGCCACGATTCGGATGGTTCCGGCCCCATCGCTGCAGGGTGGGTGCGGCGGGCAGGTTGTCAAGGAGTATCTCCGCGACCGCTGCGGTACACACCGAGTCGTCGGTGTAAAAACAGTTGTTTTGTAAGAGCTCAACCTCCTCTGTCTCGAAGGGTACGAATAAATAGACCGAACCCGCGATATCTCCAATTATGGCTCCCCACATAGTGTTGCCTCCTGTCCGTGCTCTTTCCCGCTTTGCCCGACTACGCGCCACCAGTTTTCACGAAGCAGGAAAAAAGGCAGCGTTTCTTCAGGGACTGGTATCAGGTTCTCTGTGCTTTCCAGTCGGTGCCGCCCGGGCGGTCTTCAAGCACGATTCCCTTGGAACTTAGGTAGTCCCTTATTTCATCGGCCTTTTTCCAGTTCTTTTCCTCTCTGGCCGAGTTTCTCTCCTCTATAAGTTTTTCTATCTCAAAGGGATCTATGTCTGAGAGGTTGGCGGTGGACTTTCTTTTCTCCATGTACTCGGCCGGTTCCTCTGAGAGGACTCCGAGCACTCCGCATATCTCCTTTATCTTCTCAAGCGCTAGGGTTGCGCTTTGAGTCTTTCCCACGGAGTCAAGCGATCTGTTAATCGAGCGTATCAGGTCAAAAAGACTCCCCACCACATCGGCAGTATTGAAGTTGTCGCTCATCGAAGAGTGAAAATCCTCTTCGAATTTCCTGATCGAACCCTCAAGTGCGGGGTCGGAGCCCTTGGCTTCCCGCGCCTCTGCGGCTCTCAGCAGGGCCTGGTATATTCTCTCAAGCGCCGCCTCGCTGTCATGCATGCTTTTCTCCGAGAAATCTGCCGGGTTCTGGTAGTGGTGCGAGAGGAAGAAAAGCCTTATGGCCTCCGGGGACCATCTTTTAGTTGCCTCGGAAAGCGTGAAGAAGTTCCCCAGGGACTTTGACATCTTCTCCTTGTTTATTCTTATCAGGCCGTTATGAAGCCAGTACTTTGCAAACGGCTCTCCGGAGGCAGCCTCCGACTGGGCTATCTCGTTTTCGTGGTGCGGGAAGATGAGGTCCTTTCCCCCTCCATGTATCTCGAAATTCGTTCCCAAATACTCCATGCTCATAACGGAGCACTCTATGTGCCATCCGGGCCTTCCGTCTCCCCACGGGCTTTTCCAAGCCGGCTCGCCGGGTTTTGACTCCTTCCAGAGCGCGAAATCAAGAGGGTCTTCCTTTTCCTCGTTTACGTCTATTCTCACTCCTTCAAGCATGTGATCAAGCGACCTGCAGGAGAGCTTTCCGTAGTCCGGGAATTTTCTCACGGAGAAAAAGACGTTGTTGCCCGAGCGGTAGGCGAAGCCTTTCTCTATTATCTTTTCTATGAGCGCTATTATCTGCTCCAGATGCTCGGTTACCCGGGGCTCGACGTCTGGAGTCTCAACCCCTATCGAGGCCATGTCCTCTCTGTATTCCTTTATGTACTTCTCGGATATCTCATCGCAGCTTACCCCTTCCTGATTGGAGCGGGTTATTATCTTGTCGTCTATGTCGGTGTAGTTTCTCGCGAACAGAACGTCGTAGCCGGCGTATCTGAGGAATCTCTGTATAATGTCAAAAGACACCGCGGAGCGGGCGTGCCCCAGATGGGCTGAGTCATATACCGTGGGACCGCAGACATACATCCGGACCTTGTCTCCCTCAAAGGGAATGAGATCTTCTTTTTTCTGCGAGAGAGAATTGTAGATTTTTATTTTGGGAAGTTCTTTCGGCATGTTTCAAGGGAGGTCACTGCGAGACCTCCTTATCCCGTGGTATTTTTCGAAGGGAAAATTCTACGTATTCGTTCCCTAAATTCAAGGGTTAGGGCGCACGTGCGCAAGGCGACCGGGGCTCTTTTCTCAAAATCTGAGCAAAGAAGGCGGATTTTTGCCCCTTTCCAGCAGTTTTTTCTTCAAAGTGAAAAAAAAGCTTGCCAAAGCAAAACCGTCCGTTAGTATGATGGTTCACTTTCATTTTTTTGTTTGAAGTTGTTTTGTTTTCCTTGTTCTTTTTAAATTGACAATTTCCGGTGGGTGAGTACTATATTCTACCCATTTTGATAGCTTGATCTTTGAAAATTTAATAGCAGATGATAGCGGGCGAACTAGAGCAGTATCCGTAAATTCTTTTAAATTCTTATGAAGAGTTTGATCCTGGCTCAGAGCGAACGCTGGCGGCACGCCTAACACATGCAAGTCGAGCGAGAAAGTGACTTCGGTCGCGAGTAAAGCGGCGAACGGGTGAGTACAACGTGGATAATCTACCCTAGGGTCTGGGACAACCCCGAGAAATCGGGGCTAATACCGGATAAGACCACAGTATCCAAGGATACAGCGGTAAAAGATTTATCGCCTTTGGATGAGTCCACGCCCCATCAGGTAGTTGGTAAGGTAAAGGCTTACCAAGCCTAAGACGGGTAGCCGGCCTTAGCGGGTGAACGGCCACATGGGGACTGAGACACGGCCCTGACTCCTACGGGAGGCAGCAGTGGGGAATATTGGGCAATGGGCGAAAGCCTGACCCAGCGATGCCGCGTGAGGGATGAAGGCCTTCGGGTTGTAAACCTCTGTCAGGAGGGACGATGGGACACTTGTGTCTTGACGGTACCTCCAGAGGAAGCCCCGGCTAACTCCGTGCCAGCAGCCGCGGTAATACGGAGGGGGCAAGCGTTGCTCGGAATTACTGGGCGTAAAGGGTCCGCAGGCTGTCAGGCAAGTTGGTTGTGAAATCCCAAGGCTTAACCTTGGAATTGCATCCAAAACTGCCTGACTAGAGTCCAAGAGAGGTTGGCGGAATTCCCGGTGTAGCGGTGAAATGCATAGATATCGGGAGGAACACCAGAGGCGAAGGCGGCCAACTGGCTTGGTACTGACGCTCAGGGACGAAAGCGTGGGTAGCAAACCGGATTAGATACCCGGGTAGTCCACGCCCTAAACGATGGATGCTAGGTAGGGGGAATTTAATTCTCCCTGCCGTAGTTAACGCATTAAGCATCCCGCCTGGGGAGTACGGTCGCAAGGCTGAAACTCAAAGGAATTGGCGGGGGCCCGCACAAGCGGTGGAGCACGTGGTTTAATTCGATGCTAAGCGAAAAACCTTACCAAGACTTGACATGTTAACTTAAGCCTATACGAAAGTATGTGGTGGTTCCGGGCTTGCCCGGAACAGTTATCACAGGTGCTGCATGGCTGTCGTCAGCTCGTGCCGTGAGGTGTCCGGTTAAGTCCGGTAACGAGCGCAACCCCTATCTTTAGTTGCCATCACTTCGGGTGGGCACTCTGAAGAGACTGCCAGCGACAAGCCGGAGGAAGGTGGGGACGACGTCAAGTCATCATGGCCCTTACGTCTTGGGCTACACACGTGCTACAATGGCTAGTACAATGGGTCGCAAACTCGCGAGGGTGAGCCAATCCCATCAAAGCTAGTCTCAGTTCAGATTGCAGGCTGCAACTCGCCTGCATGAAGTTGGAATCGCTAGTAATCGTGGATCAGCATTGCCACGGTGAATACGTTCCCGGGCCTTGTACACACCGCCCGTCACACCACGAAAGTCGGTTCTGCCCGAAGTAGCTGTGCTAACCTTCGGGAGGCAAGTTCCTAAGGTAGGGCTGGTAATTGGGGTGAAGTCGTAACAAGGTAGCCGTAGGGGAACCTGCGGCTGGATCACCTCCTTTTTCACGGAGATATCTGTCTCTTTTTCGCTCGTCATCTGCTTTTTACGAAAAAGTATTTCCTGCGCTTATAAAGCAACAGGGGCCTATAGCTCAGCTGGTTAGAGCGCACCCCTGATAAGGGTGAGGTCGTTGGTTCAAATCCAACTAGGCCCACCAGTAGGGGGTGTAGCTCAGTTGGGAGAGCGCCTGCTTTGCAAGCAGGAGGTCGACGGTTCGAGCCCGTTCACCTCCACATAAAAAGAATTTCGAATGCTTTTTTGATCTTTGACAATTGAATATAACGCTGAGAAACAGAATTGATCGTGTTGTTAGTATTATCGAGGATTTTCACGCCTCGCAGATAAGATATGTAGAGCAGAAGGTGGATGCCTTGGCAACGGACGGCGATGAAGGACGTAGTAAGTTGCGATAAGCCTCGGGGAGTCGCTTAACAGGCTTTGATCCGGGGATTTCCGAATGGGAAAACCTGACCGAGCAAACCTTGGTCATGCCATTGTGAATATATAGCTATGGCAGGCTAACGGGGGGAAGTGAAACATCTCAGTACCCCGAGGAAAAGAAATCAACCGAGATTCCCTTAGTAGCGGCGAGCGAACGGGGAAGAGCCCAAACCGAGAGGATTTTCCTTTCGGGGTTGTGGGACCTCAGTATGGGACTTTGATAAGTAGCAGAATAGTCTGGAAAGTCTTGCCACAGAAGGTGATAGCCCTGTAAGCGAAACTTTGATGAGCCCTAGAGGGATCCCGAGTACTCCGGCACACGTGGAATGTTGGAGGAATCTGGGTGGACCACCATCCAAGGCTAAATACGTGCCGTTGACCGATAGTGAACCAGTACCGTGAGGGAAAGGTGAAAAGAACCCCGGTGAGGGGAGTGAAATAGAATCTGAAACCATCTGCTTGTAACCAGTGGAAGGGCTATGTCCATTCGTGGAAATGCCTGACCGCGTGCCTTTTGCCTAATGAGCCTGCGAGTTATCCTCAGTGGCCTGATTAAGCCGAATAGGTGTAGTCGTAGCGAAAGCGAGTCTGAATAGGGCGCCAGTCACTGGGGATAGACCCGAAGCGAATCGATCTATCCATGGCCAGGGTGAAGCAGAGAGAAAACCTTTGTGGAGGCCCGAACCGGTCAGGGGTGAAAACCTGTCGGATGAGCTGTGGATCGGAGTGAAAGGCTAATCAAGATTCGTGATAGCTGGTTCTCCCCGAAATATATTTAGGTATAGCCTTGTGTGATGACTAGCGGAGGTAGAGCACTGATTGGACTAGGGGGTCGAAAGATCTACCAAACCCAGACAAA
>JAPOYE010000090.1 GCA_026706695.1 Candidatus Dadabacteria bacterium
ACGTAATTAGTCAATGCGATATGTTAAAACAGGGGGAACTTATATACATAACTAGACAAAATTAGCTAATTACCTCTGGTGTTCTTTGTATAATAAAAGGGGAAATCAAATCCCAAACGCAACTTGAAAGGAGATTAGAATGTCTAAACTTATAGCAGGTAGCGAACATTATGGAATTTACATAAATGTTGAATCTAAGGGCAGGGTGGAATGCAAGCACAATGATCTAATGTCTATTATTGGATTTGACAGACGAACTTTTAATATCGAATGGTCAAAGCGTAATTCTAGCAGTGCTTATATTTATAGAGATGCTTTCAATATTGATTCTGTTGCACTAGTTGATGGTATTGAAAACATACAACAAATTGAAAACGCCACTTGCTATGATAGGTCTCAAAGGACTGTCGTAGTTGAAGTTGGGCAGGTGGCACTGGTGCAAAACATTTATGGGGTTTGGGCGGCTATCAAATTTCTTGTGGTTAAAAATGAATATTCTGACACCGACCCCAGCCCACCCCGTCCAGAAAAGCCTAAGCCATGGGATGTAAGCCAATATCTGGCCCGGAAATAAAAAGAATTTTTCTAATCTATATAGGGCGGAGGAAAGACTTGTTTTTGATTATGAGATTAGAGAATCTTACAACTTTCTTAAATGAGTATTTTAAGAAATGGAAATGGTGGAAATCGAACCCGCAACCTCCCCGCTCTTAAATCTTATTGCAATGGGGGGTAGGGGCTTTTTAGAGGGCGGTTTGTCTAGTTATGTATATAAGTTCCAAACAAGGAGATGATAAAGAACTTTAAATGCAAGAAGACAAAACGCTTGTTTGAAGGAAAGCATGTCTCTGATTTCTCAGGTTTTTCCAGACAAGCCGAGAAGCGGCTGAGAATACTGAACGCTTCCGAGACGCTTGAAGACTTGAGAGCCTTGAGGGGTAATCGTTTCGAGGCGTTATATGGCGACCGAACGGGACAATACAGTATACGAATTAATAAACAATGGCGCATATGTTTCAGATGGGAGCAAGGGGCCTGTGATGTGGAAATCGTAGATTATCATTAGATCAACATAAAAGCGAAAAGCAGGAGGTAACAGCAATGGCTAGGGAACCTATTCACCCCGGTGAGTTTCTTATTGACGAACTTAGAGAAATAAAGGTGACACCGACGGAGTTGTCGCGTCGTGTAGGTGTGCCGCCAAATCGCATTTCCCAGATCATTCGCGGGAAGCGGGATATAACCGTTGATACTGCCTTGCGACTCGGACAGTTTTTTGGTACCACCCCTGAACTCTGGATCAACCTGCAAAGGGATTATGATCTTGACAAGGTAAAAGCTGAGTCATGGCCTGAGATTCAAAAGATTCGCCGTTGGCAACCTGAAACCGGTTCGCATGGATAACTGCCTCCGAGTTGGATATTCGCCGAGTTGCACCGGTCTGCGCTTCAACGCTTTTTCCTCGGAACTCATGCAAACCCATGTTTGCGAGACTATGTAGATTATCAGAAGTTTTCGAGCTTGAATTGATGATTCCTTCAAGTTAACGTAAATGCTTAGTCAGGATCCATCTATCCTCGGGAGGACTTCAAATGAAAATCAAGTGGGCGGAGAGAATCGAGCAGCTTCCTCCATACCTTTTTGCCGAGATCGACAGGAAAAAAAACGAGCTGATCGAGAAGGGAATCGACGTGATCGACCTCGGGGTGGGCGACCCGGACATACCGACGCCGGAGCACATAGTGGAGTCGCTTCGCGAGGCGGCCGGGGATCCTGAGCACCACCGCTACCCGTCCTACGTGGGCATGCTGTCTTTTCGGGAGGCGGCTGCCGAGTGGTACCAAGAGCGCTTCGGAGTAAGCCTCGACCCCGCAAAGCAGGTAGTGACCCTGATAGGCTCCAAGGAAGGTGTAGCCCACGCGCCTCTCGCGTTTGTTGACCCGGGGGACGTGGCGCTCGTGCCGGATCCCGGATATCCCGTGTACCCGGTTTCGACCACGTTCGCAGGAGGAGTTCCCTACCCGATGCCGCTTCTTAAGGAAAACGATTTTCTCCCGGACCTTGACGCCATTCCCGCGGATGTGGCCAAGCGGGCCGTCATGATGTTTCTTAACTATCCCAACAATCCGACCACGGTTCTCGCCGACGAGGGGTTCTTCAGGGAAGTGGTCGATTTCGCCCGGGAAAACGAGATACTCGTCTGCCACGACGCCGCCTACACGGAGATAGCTTTTTACGGAAAAAATCCCCTGAGCTTCCTCGAGATACCGGGGGCGATGGACGTAGGAATCGAGTTCCACTCGCTTTCAAAGACCTTCAGCATGACCGGGTGGCGCCTGGCGTTCGCCGCGGGTAACGAGAGGGCCATAGCGGGTCTCGGGAAGATAAAGACGAACATAGACTCGGGAGTTTTCCAGGCGGTCCAGGTGGCGGGCATAACGGCGCTTCGCAACAGTTCCGTCGGACTTGAGGAGAGAAAGGAAGTCTACAGGGAGCGCCTCGAGATATTCTGCCGCGGCCTTCGGGAAGCGGGTATAGAATACACCGTCCCCGAGGCCACGTTCTACGTGTGGTTCGAGGTTCCCGAGGGGATGACATCTTCAGAGTTCTCGGAGAGAATGCTCACCGAAGCCGGCGTGGTCGTCACTCCCGGAAACGGTTTCGGGGACTGCGGCGAGGGATACGCCAGGGTGTCGGTGACGTTCGACACGCAGAGGATAGAGCAGGCTGCCGAGAGGATAGCGAAGTTCAAGCCGTAGGGGCGACCGGGTCTTTAAAGATAAGAGGTTTTGAGAGTTGTTTGAGTTTATAAAGTACTTCTGCACCCTGCTTTACATTATTTCCTCCGCTTTTCTCTGTATATTTGGCCTTCACCGTTACTACCTAGTGCATCTTTACTCGAGGACAAAGGCGCGCCGCGCCGCGGCCCCGCAGGGACGGGGATCCCTTCCGCGCGTCACGGTGCAGCTCCCCGTCTATAACGAGATGTACGTGACCGAAAGGCTCATCCGCGCGGTCTGCGGGATCGACTACCCGAGGGACCTGCTCGAGGTGCAGGTGCTTGACGACTCAACGGACGACACAAGCCGCATAGCGGCGCGCTGCACCGATGAGCTCCGGGCTGCCGGTTTCGACATAAAGCACATCCGGAGGGGGAACCGCGAGGGGTACAAGGCGGGGGCGCTTGCCGCGGGCTGCGCGCAGGCAAGCGGGGAGCTTCTTGCGGTTTTCGACGCGGACTTTGTTCCACCCAGGGGTTTTCTCCGAAAGACCGTTTCGTGCTTCGAAGACCCTGAGGTCGGGATAGTGCAGACGAGGTGGGGGCATCTTAACCGCGACTACTCGCTTCTGACCAAGGCCCAGTCGGTGCTTCTTGACGGCCATTTCGTGGTGGAGCAGGCCGCCCGGCATGGAAACGGACTTTTTCTTAACTTCAACGGCACCGCCGGGGTGATCCGCAAGAAGTGCATAGAGCAGAGCGGAGGGTGGCAGCACGACACCCTGACCGAGGATCTTGATCTAAGCTACAGGGCGCAGATAAACGGGTGGAAGGCAGTCTACCTGCCCAACGTCATATCGGACGCCGAGCTTCCCGTTGACATGAACGCCTTTAAGATACAGCAGCACAGGTGGGTCAAGGGAGGGATCCAGACGGCAGGGAAGCTTTTGCCCTCGGTGCTTCGCGACTCCCAGATCCCGTTTAAGGTCAAGGCCGAGAGCGTGTTTCACCTCCTCGGCAATTTCAGCTACCTGTTTCTGCTCGCCACTATAATTCTCATAATACCCATGAATTTCCTGTGGGAGCGGATCTGGCTTAACGACCTTTTCATAGCGAGCGTCACGGGGGTGGCGCTCGGCACCTTAGCCATAATAAGGTTCTACATACTGGCGGTCCGCGAGGCCCACGGCACCCGGGCGCGGGAGTTCTACAAGTACATACCCGTTGCGCTGAGCGTCGGGGCGGGCATAGCGGTTAACAATGCCAAGGCCGTGCTTGAGGCGGTTCTGGGCAGGACGTCGGGTTTTGCGAGAACGCCAAAGTACGCCGTCGTGGGCAGGAAGGACCGGTGGAGAACCTCGGCTTACGTTTCCTCAAAAGGGGTTACCACCTTTTTCGAGGTCGTTCTCTCGGTTTTCTTCACGTTCCAGGTGGCGTATGTTCTCTATATGGGATTTTTCATCTGGGTTCCCTTCCTGCTGCTGATGCAGTTCGGTTTCACCTACACCGCTTTTCTCTCGATATATCACGGTTCGTGAAAGAAGTTCGCCCCGCTTCGAGATAACGGTCTTTTCAACTTTTCACAATTTCTGAATTTTCTCGGGGAGGCCTTTAGAAAAAGTGCGTATATGCTCTTGACATATCCCGGAAGCCGACCGGCTCACTGCCGGTTCCAGACTGTTCCGAAAGGAACAGCCCACAGCCCGTCACCCATGGACCCCGTGAGTTCTCCCGAATAGAGTACGATCCCAGTAAATTTTCTGTCGCGCGCGATGTTTTTCTTAAACCAGCTGAGGTTTTTGAAATCGTTCGTTCCGATGGCCGAGCCCGCCTTGATCTCAATCCCGAGCAGCGCCCGGTCCTCCCTTTCGATCAAGAAGTCGATCTCGCGCTTTTCGCGGTCACGGTAATGGAAGAGACTGTATCTTCCGGCATTGGCGTCCACTTGGGCGGCTATTTCGTTGAACATGAAGGTTTCGATCAGCTTGCCCGAGCGGTCCGCATCCATTCGGACCTGCTGCCTGTCCCAGTCAAGAATCGAAGACATAAGTCCCGAGTCAGTCATAAAAAGCCTGGGGCGTTGCCCCGCCCGCGCGTAATCGGTGCGTTTCCACGCCCTTACGCGTTCGACAATGTACAAGGCTTCCAGGGCGTTTATATATGTCTCGACCGTGGAGCGCGCGATGGAAAGTCCAGCGCCTATGGATGAAATGTCCATGAACTTGCCCGACCATGCCGCCAGGGTGTGTATCAGTTCGCTCATGGCGTCGCGTCGCTGGATACGCCCGAGATCCCTGAGGTCGCGTTCCACAAGCGCGTCCGCGTAGTCCCGATGCCATAATCTTCGCTCTGTGTCTCCAAGCATAATGGCTTCCGGAAAACCACCTCCAAAAGAGATGTCCAGCATAGCGTCACGGTCGTAAGCGCGGTCGGGATGCCTGAAATCCTGCCTGAAGGCCCGGTCAAGGAAATCCGGAGACGCTCCTAAAATCTCTCCATAGGTGAGCGGACGCAGCCGTACCTTTCTTATGCGTCCGGCGAGGGATTCCCGTACTCCGGGGGAAGACTGTATGTCGGCTGAACCCGTCAGCAGGTATTGTCCGGGTCTCGTATCTTCATCCACCCTTATCTTGATTGCAGAAAGCAGGTCGGGAGCACGCTGGACTTCGTCGATGATGAGGGTGCTTCCCGAATGCTTCACGAAGCCTCGCGGGTCGGTTTCGGCAATCTGCCGTACGGCCGGATCATCCAGAGTGCGGTAGGCGATATGCCGTGAAACCAGTTCCTTGGCAAGGGTGGTTTTGCCGCATTGGCGCGCTCCGCAGAGCAACAGCACGCGGCGCGTTTCGAGGGCTTTTTTCAAGGTGTCCCGCTGCCAGCGGAAATAAGAATGTGACATGATCCGAAACTCGCTGTATTGTTATTTCCATATCCGCGATTTTGCAAAAAACGCACCCGCGTTTTTATAGAAATTATACCCGCGTTTTTATAGAAGACAATGTTCTCAAGTAATGTCATCCGGCCTCGTCGTTTTTTCGCCGCTGCGCCCGGCTGCTTTCGATCGTCTTTTTGATTCGGGATGTTTTCCGTTCACGGGAGGCGCTTTCCGATTTCGCGCTGTCGAGTCATTCACGCACCCCTTCAGTCGAGGGCTGGAGGAGCTCTCCGCCCTCGACATATCTCGGCGACCTGCTACCATCTGTATGCGTTAGGTATATTCCTGTCTGGAAGCGGAGATGGAAAGGGTAAAAGTGTTTAAGAACAACAAGAGCCAGGCGGTGCGGCTTCCCAAGCCGGTTTCCTTGCCGGAT
Source organism: Candidatus Dadabacteria bacterium (assembly GCA_026706695.1). NCBI lineage: Bacteria > Pseudomonadati > Thermodesulfobacteriota > Candidatus Dadabacteria > Candidatus Dadabacteria bacterium. The sequence continues at coordinate 6,031 of JAPOYE010000090.1, forward strand.
ACCGTAAAGGAAGTCGATATTATCTGCCTGGGGCGTTCCCGCCTGATCACTCCGGCGGGAGAAGCATGGGACAGCTGGTTTGAGGGAGAGGGTGTTACGGATGATTTCATGAATGAGCGCGAACAGGGCGGGAGCCAGGAGAGGGAACCATTCTGATGACCGATAACACCCGGGAATTCAAACACATGGCCGGTTTACTTCTGGATGATTGGAGCGAATAGGCTTTTTTCTCCTCGTGGGGCAGGAGAGGTCAGGCTGGCAGGCCGAAATTTCGGTAACCGGTTCAGGCGGCTTGTTCCCATAATAGACATCTGATAGCTTCCTCGATTTTTTTCTGGCTGCATTCATAGTCCCCGGCAAGTTCTCTCATGGATTCCCCGGCTTTGTAGCGTTCAACGATAATTTCTACTGGAATACTTATGCCGGAGAGAATCGGGCGGCCGAATGAGATTTCGGGATCAATCAAGATTGATTTAGGTTCGTTTGGTTTTTCGGTTCCTGAAAACGGATAGAGCCTTATGGGAAGACCGCGCAAGTCTCTTTCTATTCTCTGCATGTATTCTTTAACAGTGTTCTCCAATACTGTCTGCCCGCTTCCCTTGGAAATGCCACAGACGAGCCCCGACTCCCTTAAGAACGGGGAGAGTCCATCCGTCTCGAAACCCTTTTCGGCTAGGGGATTGTCGGAGGGGTAGATTTGCGATATGAAATCGAGACCTTTTCTGATCTTGTTCATGGAGAGCCTGCATTCTCTGCGTATTGAGGCCAGGACATACGCTTCAACCAGGTTGATGAAAGACAGGGCCAAGGGTTTTTCTTGAGCGGGGGCAATCAGAGGTTCAAAGTTAGTTTGTCTGCAAATCCAGGCACGCAAAGTGGACTCTGGAAGCCTTAAATATAAAGTTGCTTCCGGAACATTGTAAGAAGGCAGATATCGCGCATCTTTCCTGGAAGAGATTTTCCTGGTATTACTCAATTTGCTGAAGTTACTGTTTGCTCCTCGCTTAAATTTCTGGTCGGGCATTATAAGCAATTAGGTACATTGATCGGTACTTTTTCCGCTTGTTTCAAGCTCTGGTAAAAAGCATCGGTCACTTTAATTTGCTAGCGACAGAAGACTTGTCAATATTGAACTCCGGTAATATTATATTAAAGTGAATAAAGGTTTAATTTTCCTAAGAATTCCTAGGAAACGGGTAAGACGGAGTTTTGTTAAGTTGATGCTACCCTAGCGGGGTCCTTAAAAATTCTTCCCACTAGGGTTAGGGAAGTGGAAGATTATGACCGGCAACAATCTTGCGCTTACCATTGAACCTGCTCAGAGCCGGGCAGAGCCGCTTGGTATTCTTTAGTTTTTTGCTCCAACTTGGTTTTAGACGGTGGAATCAATTTAGAAAAAACCTTATCGGAGAATTGTGGAGAATGGGGAGGCAGGAAAAACTTAAAAACAGTGATAAGGGATACGAGCAACAAAGATTATGCAATCCCCTATTGATATAACAGAAGAATTTCCTCGTTTGCCGCGCGCGCCGATTGTCGAGGCCGTTCTTGATCTTCGAGTTGTTTCTTCTGCCGAATGGGACGAGTCGAGTCTACAAAGCCAGTTGGAAGAACGATTGCCTGATTACCCGAAGCATGACACGGTGCAGGAAACTGAAGTTCAGCTTTCACCCGAGACCGGAACCAACGTAGTTAAAGATTTTGTCCACGTTGGTTTGAAGTGCCAGTCAGAAGATAGTTTTTATGTAGTACAGTTTAATAAAGATTCATTTGTCTTTAGTCGGCTAAAGCCTTACGAAAACTGGGAGAAATTTAGCCGAGAAGCGCTGCGCCTCTGGAAAATTTACTGTGAACTGCTAGAACCAACTGAAATTGGGAGAATTGGTCTGCGCTTTATAAACCGTCTAGCGATCAAACAGGGACAGAGAATTGAATTAGCTGATTATTATAAAAGGCCGCCACTACCTATCGAGGGTTTGAACTGGCTTTTATCAGGCTACTTGCATCGAGACGTGCTGCAGATTCCGGGGACTCCCTATTCGGTTAATGTTATAAAGACTGTTCAAAGGACTCAGCAAGAAGCCGGATTGCTGTTGGACATAGATGTATTTATGCAAAAATCTCTTAACTGTGGTGAAATACAGGTTTCTAAGTATATGGATGAAATGCGTTGGGTAAAAAATAAAGCTTTCTTCAGTAATTTAACAAAGAAAGCCTTGGAGGAATGCAAATAAAATGTTGGCAACTGCAACATCTTCCCCTCTTATTTCAGGTTGCTCAGGTCAGGATCTTTCTGCTGGTGACTTTATAGACCAGCAAATGAGGGAATTATCTACTCATTTGCAAAGGTCTAATATCTTGGGTTTTGGGGCTAGAGGCGTTTTTCGGGAACTGGAAAAGACCTTTAACGAGTGTGGAGTGGACGGATGGGACGGAGGAGAGGCGAGAGCCATAACAAAAGAGGTTTTCTGGAACGCTAAAACCTTTCTGGAATCTTTTCCTTGGGGCAGTGAATCTCCGGAAATAGGTGCTGAACCGGACGGAGCAATTTCTTTGGAATGGTACAGGTCTCCTTCCAGAGTCGTTTCAATCAGCATTAATCCTGGAGGAGGAGTTTATTATGCGGCTATAATTGGTGCAAAGCGGAGGCATGGAATGGATCCTGTTTCATTTTTTGTTTCCGATGATTTATTGGATTTAATTGGAGAGGTTGCCGGGGAGATTGAATGACGGATTTCGTTTTGCCTGATGAGCTTTTGGCGAGATATATCACTTCCTCAAGGTGGTATCGTAGAGCAGACCAAACGGTCAAGCAAGATGCCTTCATTCCGCCGGAAAACCCTCTGGAATTGTCAACTACCCGCCATTTAAATCTTTCCGAAAATGAAATTTGGGATATCGGAAATGAAATTGTTTCCGGGCAGCAAAATAGAAAGCTTCATGGCAGGGCTGATGTGGAGGTTTCTCACGTGACGTCACAGTCGTTAAATGTTGTAGCCGATCCGACAACCGATAATCCCAATCATGCCAATATTAGAGGCTGGCCACCTGGCAAGGATGCAAGGAAGCTTTTGGCTCTGGAAATAGCAAGGGGTGCTCGCTTTGTTGCTAATCCCAATCTATGAATAGAGTCATGTTCACAGAAGTTCTTTCTTTCCGTGGTTACAAGCAGCCGCACTTTTTCAATCTGTAGTTTTCTGGGCATGAAAAGACTTGCTTTGTACATCAGTCTCTCAACGGTATCTTATCTGTTATGCGGAAATTATGCTTGTAAATTAAGAATAGCTATGTATAATTTGCAAGCATGATAGAACGTCATGCTTCCCACTCCCTAAGAAAAGCTCTCGGCCGACAAGCCGCCGTGGCGCTGATCGGCCCGCGTCAAGTCGGCAAAACGACCTTGGCGCTTGATATTGCCGGGGAGTCGGGGGCGCTGTACCTTGATCTCGAAGCGAGGGAAGAGCGTGCCAAGCTGGCTGACCCGGTACTGTTCCTAGGGGCGCACGAGGACCGTCTGGTTATTCTTGACGAGGTTCACCGCATACCGGAGCTTTTTTCCGAGTTGCGCGGCCTGATTGATCAGGGAAGACGCCGGGGGATGCGGACGGGACGCTTCCTGATCCTTGGGTCAGCATCGGTTGACTTGCTGAGACAATCGGGGGAAAGCCTTGCGGGGCGGATAGAATACGTTGAACTGAATCCGCTGAGCGTGCTTGAAGCGGGAGGGGATGACGATTCCCTGAATCTTCTCTGGGTGCGCGGCGGTTTTCCGGACAGTTTTTTAGCTGAAGACAATGACGACAGTTTCGCCTTCCGTCGCAACTTCATCCGCACCTACCTTGAGCGCGATGTGCAGCAGTTCGGATGGCAGATTCCGGCGGAGACCCTTGAGCGTCTGTGGACTATGCTTGCTCACGGACAGGGCACCTTGCTTAACATCTCGAAGCTTGCGTCCGGCCTTTCCATAAGTGCCCGTACCGTGACCGGCTATATAGACCTGCTGGCTGATCTGCTGCTGGTGCGCCGACTGCGGCCGTTTTACGTCAATGTACGAAAACGTCTCGTGAAGTCCCCGAAAGTTTATGTGCGCGACAGCGGGATAGTCCACGCCCTTCTGGGTGTAACGGATTACAATTCCCTTGCCGGTCACCCAGTCGTCGGAGCGAGCTGGGAGGGTTTCGTGATAGAGAACCTTCTGTCAGTTGCTCCTGCCGGAACCAGGGCGAGTTTTTACCGTACTTCTGCGGGGGCTGAGGTGGATCTTGTGCTTGAACTTCCCGGGAGCCTAGCTCCTTGGGCGGTCGAAATCAAACGCAGCCTCAGGGGGGCTCTCGGCAAGGGTTTTCGGAATGCTCTGAAAGACATCAAGCCCGAGCGATCCTTTGTGGTTACCGCCGGTTCTGACCGCTATCCGGTTGCCCGGAATGTCGAGGCGATCGGTCTTCGGAAAATGGCGGCAGTTCTAAAGGGGCAGTGACTTCCGGTTGCTGTTTTCTTGTCCGCGATTTTACAAGAAACAAGCCTGCGTTTTTATAAAAGACAGCATATTGCGGGCGTGTCATCCAGCCCCGTCATTTTTTCGCTGCTGCGCCCGGCTGCTTTCTATTGTCTTTTTGATCCGGGATGTTTCTCCCTCTCCGGAAGCGCTTTCCGGTTTTGCGTCATCTAGGCGCTCGCGCACTCCTTTGGTGGAGCGCTTAAGGCTTTCTGCGCCTGAAAGTATCTCGTCCCTCCCCTCCCCGAGGTCCTCTGCGGTTTTTGTCTCTCCGCTCCCGATTCCGCCCCGGGCCCGCTCTCTCGCCCGGCCCGCATCCTCTCTCACCGCGGCGGAATTTTCTTCTATTGAGCTTCGCACTCGCTCCACGCCTCCTCCCGCCGTCCCCGCCGATTTTCTGTATTCCCCGAAGGCCCCCTCCGCGTCGACCTCGAAGCGGCGCACGTCCCCGAGGCCGTAGCTGTCGGCGGGCATGGCGGCGACCGATTCCCTGGTCACGCTCCCCGCCCCGACAAGCTCCGAAAGACCCGTAATCCTGTGTATCGCCCCGGAGACGGCTTCGGCTTCCTCGGTGTCGTATCTTCCGTCGCGAAGATCTGTAAGCCCCCTGGCCGCGTAGCTGTCCGTATAGCCCTGTCCCCTCATGTCGGCAAACACCGCCTGGGTGTACTCCCTCTCAAGCCCCGCGCCGAATGAGCTCTCCCCCGAGAGCACCTCGGAGTAGGCTTTTGCCCTCTCCCGGTGGGAGGAGTAGTCCCGAAGGGAGCTTTTCGCCGAGCGAAGCTCGGCCCTTGCCTCCTCCGAGTCCCGGGCCGTGAACTGCAGGCTCTCGCGGGCCTCCTTTGACGAAAGCGTGCTCTCAAGCTCGGAAAAAGCCGTTGAGAAATTCACCCGTGAGTTGGAGCTCGAGGCATACTCCCTTGCCTCCTCGTATCTCTCGGCGGCGCTTGAGTCGGTCTTTCGCGCTCCCCGCGCCTTTATCCCGGCTCCGACCGACGCTCCCCCGAGCCCGCCTCCCCCAGGGCCCGAGGAAGTCCCCGCCCGGGCCCCCGCCTCGTAGACCATCGCCGTGTCCCACGACATCTTGAGCGACTCCTGGCGGGAGAGGCCGAACCTTCTCTGCAGGTTCTCCGCCGTCTCAAGCACGGTCGCGAGATCCTTTTTCTCGCCCGTCACGCTCGAGAGCCCGAGCACCTCGGAGTAGCTCCTCTCGTCAGCCGCCGCGCGCGAGGCCCCGACCACCCGCACGGACGCCGCCGCCGCGGAATCCGTCACCGCCTCCCTGCTTGCCTCCATGTTCCTCATGGTGTCGGCAAGCTCCTCCCTTGCCGCGAACCTCACCCCCTCCCTCCCCGTTATCCGCATCCCGCCCACGCTCGAGGCCGGCTGCTCGTAGACGTTCTCGTAGCGGCGGCTGAGATTGCCCGTGACGGTCTCCCGCGCCACGTCGGACTTGTTAGCCGTCACCGTGTCGTAGCGCCCTGTCGCGACCGACACGTTTCCAAGGGATATGTTTCCCGCGGCGTGGGCCCCGGCCGTCTGGGTCGAGATTGACTGCGTGGGTCCCATGAACTGCTGCACGGCCCCCACCACGGCGTGCTGGCTCGCGGAGACGACGTAGTAAGCGATCATGGGGACTATGGTGGCCGCAAGCCCCGCGACCGCCATGGCCATGTCGGACTCGTGGACGACTGACCCCCTCGATATCACGGTGAGGGAGCCGTCCGTGTAGGGCTCAAGCGCCCTTGCGAGCTTAAGGCTCGAGAACAGGTTCACTATGGCGTATATGGGATTCCAGAGCTCTGTCCAGAGCATCGCGATCAGGTAGGCGGGGATTATCCGCGCGGCAAGCGGCGTCATCGCCAGGAAGATCACCGCGGGAAATATGCCGTAGAGCATCCCCTGGAGAAGCCCTCTTATGTAGGGAAGTGTGTGGCGGGCCATCTCCCCCAGGACCAGAAACGAGTTTTTCTGCCTCGCGCGCGCCTCGGCGATCGAGAGGCTGAGAAGCGAGGCCTCCGAGCCTCCGGCGACCGCGAGCGACTTAACCGAGCGGGAGTAGCTGTTTATCATGGCGTTCTGGATGATTATGTCCTTTGCCGACATCGAGATTCCGCCGAGCTCCCTGTACGATTCCCGAAGTGCCTCCGTGAAACCGGCGGTGTCGACTGTGTTTGTCTGGCGGTCGACGAACCCGGATTCCTCGGCAAGCTCGACCGCCCACCCGGGATAGTAGGCGTCAAGGCAGGCGTTTACGCCCGCGTGGGCCTCTCCGCAGTAGGCCAGTATGGGTCTTGCGGCCGCGGAGCAGTCCCCCGCGCTTGGCGGGGAGGCGTAGGCGCCCGCGGGCAGGGCGATGTTCGTGTGGAGTTCAACGAAACGGTAGTTGGCCGTGCCCATGGAGGAAAAAAGATCGGAGGACTTCTCGAGGCTGTCCGGGCTCACAAGCCCGGAGGTTACGCTCTTCAGACCGCACTCCCTCACAAACGAGTCAAGCGTGTTGGCGAGATGGGGCTCCGCGACCGCAAACGCGGTCGAGCGCTTTATGAGCTCGGCACCGCGGAGCAGCCCGTTTTTCGAGTAGCGAAGCGCGTCCGGGAGCGAAAACGCTCCCTCCATGACTCTGGTGAGGCCGCTTCCGACCCCCGAGGTCGCCCAGGCGAAGACCCCGACCCCGGCCGGCACCGAAGATATCACCCTCGTGTACGAGGTCACCCTGTCGTAGACCGCCATGTCGACCTTAACGCCGAAGAGCATCATGTAGATAAGTATTGAGAGCGCGAACTGGTGGCCCGGCGCCGTCCTCCCTCCGAAAAGCGAGGACATGACCGCGAGCAGTATGCCCGCCACGAGCCCCAGGCGTATTAGTCCCAGGAGACCCGAACCCGCGAGGATCGCGACGGAATTCAGCACCTCGGCTATGAACTGCCCGTTTCCGTAGGTGTCTATCTGGAAGGCTCCCTGGGCTCCCGCCGTCTCCGGGAAAAGCAGGATCCCGGAAAGCGCGACGATCCCGAGCGGAAAAGCCGGCCTCAGGGTACCGCCGCGCTTCTCTCTCCGGCGCATGGCTCCCTCAGTTGGCACCCTGTATCACCTCGTCGCCCGCCTTGTGGCGGCTTTTTCTCTCGAACACCACCGGGGAGCGGGAATCAAGGTGCTCTATTATCG
>JAPOYE010000091.1 GCA_026706695.1 Candidatus Dadabacteria bacterium
TAATATGAAAATACCGATTCTGTGGTTCATAAACGTATCCCTCCTTGATGATTTTTAACACCGGAACTATAAGCATCAAGTCTTATCGCAGTTTTGATATATTAGGAACCTCTAAAAATAGGTTTTCTCCAAGATTGCGAACTGATGTTTCTATCTGTTCCCTCAACATGAACTGTTTCCGTCTTACAAGACGGTTCTCAGTTCATTTCCCAGTATTTTCCCGCTCACTTCCCTTCTCTTCTCCCTTACCGCTATCCCAAAATTCTTTCAAGATAAACCAACTGCCGCTATACGCCAGATTCTTAAGCCCTATGTTCGCCTTGGCCCGCCTGATACCTGCGCTCCGCAAAAACCTCCCTCCCAGCGGCTTGTTCCGGGAACCCTTATCAGCTTGTGACACACACCCACTTTCACGTGGTTCTTGCAGCCCCACGCTTCTTTGTCCATCTCGCGTCTGTATCCTTCTGAGCGCGCTTTTGTTTCTTCCACTTTCCTGCCTCCGGACTTCCAGTCTGCACCCGCTGCCCTGTAACTTGACAGGGAAGGGTGAGCAGATACACTTTTTCGCTGTCTAAAGCTTAACTGAGATATGAAGGTATTTTTAGAGGTGACCTTGAATTTTACGGAAGGAGTTATTAAGAGTGAAATTTAAAACATACGGAATAGTTTTGAACCTGCTTTTCGCGCTGGGGCTCGTTTTTTCATTCAGTGTGGACGCATCCGCCGATCACGACGGTACGGGCATAGCCGCGGGAGAAGTCGAGCCCACAAGTGAAGAGGATGTGAAGGCCTTTCTTGATCACATAATAGATTACCATGATCAGGTTTTCTCCGAAAACGCCGATGACGCCAATGCGCTGCCCAGAGAAGTGGTGATATACAACAGGGACATCAGGCGGGAAGGACCTTATAAAAACTCCCAGAAGAACATGTACTCAATGGGTATAAACGAAAGGGGAGTTGTAACGAATCACGCCGGATATCCCAAGCTGTTCGGTTACCATTTTGATTCGGACGCCGAGGGTTCGGCGGTAGCGAGCACCATACAAGCTTTAATCGACGGTTTGAGTGTCGACGCGCCACCGCACTGCGAAACGTATGACACCCAGAACACCCAGGGCAGAGTAGCCTGTGCGAAAAAAGTAAAGACTCTTGGTGGAAATGTTGTGACTACCATAGCGGGCCTTCATCACGCGGAAGACGACTCCGCTTTCTCTGTTCCCGACTGTGCCGAGTTCATGCTTGACACTAGCGCCGAGGATGTTTTCGAAAGCCAGAGCGACGCCAGTCTCGAAAATTACGTGAAAGGCGTTATCGGAGTATTTCAACGGCGAATGGCGGATATAACAGCCGAAGTGTTTTCGGATAGTGATCCGGCTAAACAAGAAGAAATTAGATTGAAAATCGGTGCAAGAGTATTCGATAAAATCGCTTGCTTTGGAAGCGGGGATTTCGAACATGAAAACATATATGTCTTCGTAATGGATGCGAACCTGGAAGCCTCCACGGTGCTTTTCAACGGAAACAACTTTGACTTGAACGGCGCCAGCCTCGAATTGAATGATGATAGTTTGCCGGGAGATGACAAAAGTATAGCGAGACTGTTTAACAGAGAATTAGGAGAAGGAACAAGCACCTACGTTAACTATCGCTGGGACGATCCCACGACCGAAGCCGACGATATTGAGGGCTGGTTTGAGATGGATTCAGTTCCCGGAACTTCATGCAAGAGAAGCTACATCGAGCTGGCAGACTTAAACGCACTGACCGCCGAGGCAGTTACTAAAGCAACTGGTCTTCCTTTCCCTTCTCCTGAACGGCCTTACATCTTCGGTTCCGGAACTTATCCCGGAGAGGGCCCCTGTAGCGATGATGACGACGGATGTGCGATCGCGGGGACGGGGCATACATCCCAGAGCGCGTTGCTTAACATGTTCCTGATAGCATCCGTTCTGTTCTCAGCTGTCTTTTTGAGAAGGCGCGCTTAGGCAAGAACGGAGATTTTCCGGAAGCTTTTTCCGGAATTCGTAGCTGGTTACCCCCTCCCCCGTAAAATTACAGAGCGGAGGGTGCAGATATACTTTCTCGCTGTTTAAAGCTTAACTGAATGTATGGCTGTTTTTAGAGATGCCCTTAAGAGGGATTTGCGCTGTAGCGATTTTTTTTGGTTGAGGTTTTCGAGCGCGAACCCAACTGACACGGCAATCCGGCATTCTCCAAG
>JAPOYE010000092.1 GCA_026706695.1 Candidatus Dadabacteria bacterium
GCTTCTATTGGAACCATACTAACCATACCTCCTGTATGAGATCATAACCGTTCCTGGTCCCAAGACAGGGACCGCTAATTATGCTTTTATCACAGGTGCGCATTCAATGTCAAGCTAAATTACACCCGCAACTCGAGGCAAAACGGCGTTACTGGGAAGGGATGAAATCCAAAGCGACCGAGTTTATGCAGTACCGAAGTCCCGTCGGAGGAGGACCATCTTTGAAAACATGTCCCAAGTGTTCCCCGCATTTACTTGATACTACCTCATAGCGCCTGAGCCCGAAGGAGTTATCGGGAACTATCCTCACTGCGTCCTCACTTATGGGCCTCCAGAAACTCGGCCATCCGGTTTTTGAATCGTATTTATGCTCTGAGGAAAAAACAGGCTGTCCGCAGCCGGCAGTGACATAGGTCCCCTTTTTCTTGTTATAAAGCAGGTCTCCCGAAAAAGGAGCTTCCGTGCCTTTTTTCCAGAGAACTTTGTACTCAAGTGAAGAAAGCTTCTCCCTCCACTGCTCCGCGGTAAGTCCCATGACTCCCTCGGGCAGGGGTTTTTCAGCCTGCTCGCCACCTGCGGGCAGAAGGGGGCAAATAACAAGAACCGCAACCGCAAAAACAATCAGGAAAATTCTGCGTATAATCATGAAAACGACCTCTATTTTTCAATATAAACACCCCCTGTCGGCATGTAAAGTGCCTTAAAATCAGGTATCTAAAAAAGCAAAATCCACACCGAAGGGAGGAGGAGGGAGAAAGCATGCCGAAAACACTTGAGGTTCTTGGGGCCTACGACGAAAAACTCATAAGAAAAATTCCCGTGACAAGCAAAAGGGAGATGCAAAAAGCGCTTTCCGAGGCAAGGGCTCTTGCCGATAGGCCGTCAGAGAGAATTCCCATTCCGCAAAGAATAGAGATCCTCGAGCGGACCAGAGAGTTTGTCGAGAGAAACTACGACCGCATCGTAGCGGACGCAGCAGCAGAGGGAGGAAAACCTCTCATTGACACAAGAGTCGAGATTACGAGGGCCGTAAACGGAATAAAGGTGGCAACCGAGTCCCTCTCCAATCTCGGAGGAGAGGAAATACCCATGGGCTCAAACGCCGCTTCCCTTAACAGGATGGCATTTACTCTCAGGGAACCTATAGGGGTTGTGGTGGCCATCTCGGCCTTCAATCACCCTTTTAACCTCGCCGTTCACCAAGTGATACCCGCGGTGGCCGTCGGCTGCCCGGTAATCATAAAACCCGCACTTAATACTCCCCTTTCCTGCCTTAACCTGCTTGAAGCTCTCTACGAGAGCGGTCTTCCGGAAAAATGGGCCTGCGCGGTTATAGTGGACGATACGCTCGCCGAAGCGCTGGCCACCGACAAAAGGGTCAACTACCTCACATTCATCGGCTCCGCCAAAGTGGGATGGCATTTGAGATCAAGACTCGCGCCGGGAACAAGATGCGCTCTTGAGCACGGAGGCGCGGCTCCCGTGATAGTAGAGCGTGACGCCGACATAGACGACATGCTTCCCCTTCTTGCAAAAGGCGGCTTCTACCACGCGGGCCAGGTCTGCGTTTCCGTGCAAAGGGTTTTCGCACAGAGCTCGGTAGTGAAAAAGGTCGCTAGGGGACTTAAAAAACTCGCCCTTGAGACAAAAGTCGGAGACCCGACGAGCGAAGAAACGCATATAGGACCCCTCATAAGCCCGAAGGAGGTCACAAGAGTTCACAGCTGGGTAAAAGAGGCTTTGAGAAAAGACGGGGAGCTTCTTTGCGGAGGCAGTAGAATAGGGAAAACCTGCTACGAACCCACGGTAATCCTTAACCCGAGCCAGAACTGCAGGCTCTCGCGCGAGGAGATTTTCGGACCCGTCATAGCCGTTTACTCGTACGAGAAAATGGACGAGGCCATAGAACTGGCAAACAGTCTCCCCTACTCGTTTCAGGCGTCAGTATTCACCAAGAACATCGATACCGCACTTGAAGCCGTGAAGGAGTTAAAGGCGGCTTCGGTGCTTGTAAACGATCACACCGCATTTCGGGTCGACTGGATGCCTTTTCGTGGGGCCGGGCACTCGGGAATCGGAACGGGGGGTATTCCGTACACGATGCGCGAGATGACCCACGAAAAACTTATGGTAATAAGGTCATCCGCGGTATAAGAGGATTTTGGGGAAAAGTTCCTGCCGGGACAAATCCATCCCGGCAGGAAAATAATATCGTTGCATCAATAGAGGCTAGAAGCTGTACTCGTAAGCCAAGTAGTAATAACCGCCGTTAAATCCGAAAGGTGCCGAGCGCCGTGAGTAGGTGAAAACTCCCGGAGAATCGACTATAAGAGACCCATCGTGATCATATATTTTACCGCCCCTTGACTGGCCGATTTCGTTTTTGTCCGGCTTTACATCAAAAAGGTTGTTGGCCCCAACTTTAAGCGTACCGACTTTGCCCAGTTCCAGGCTAAGATTTGCATCGGTAATGTACTTTGCGCCATAAGTCTGGCTTTTTCCGCCGTCAACAACCGTATATTCTCCGTAACGGTGAACAGCAACCAGCAGGGATGCGAATCCTTTTGAATAAGACCCGGAAAGGGAGAACCGGTCCTTAGGCTGCCATTCTTCTATAATCGAACGGTCCTGCTCCGTAAAAAGCTCTTCAGGAAGGCCGAGCGGAAGATTCACGTCCGTGATCTCGGTTTCGTTTACAGTTCCGGCAAAAACGAGTTTTAAAGTAGAATTGTCGGAAAAGGAATGATCATAACTCGCGACCACATCCACTCCCTTGGTCGTAGTGTCCGCAACGTTCATGAAGAACTGGCCCTGCTGCGCCCCTACGCTATCCCTTACCGATTGAGGAATGGCTTCATTGCCCTCGCTAATCCTTCCGCTCAGGATAATACGATCATCAATCAGTATGTAATAGAAATCGGTTGTAATTGTGAAAGCGGGAAGCGGGTTAAACACGAAACCGGCGCTGAAATTCCTTGAAGTTTCTTCTTTAAGCTCCGGAACTCCTATCATCCTCGCAAGATCACTGTCATTGCGGAAAGTGCCCACTTCAAACGCGTCAAATTCTTCTGTCTGCTCATTAAGATTGAACTGTGTCGAGACGTTGTTGAAATAAATCTGCTGCATGGAAGGAGCCCTAAAACCCGTGCTCGCGGAACCCCTAAGGGCAAATGAATCGGAAAGTCCGGCTCGGGCGGAGAGCTTTCCGTTAAAGGTGTTTCCGAAATCGCTGTAGTTCTCGTAGCGCACCGCAGGACTTAAAAGCAACATCTCCCCTACATCAACCTCTGCGTCGGCGTAAGCGGAAAAAGCATCCCTCGCTTCCGAGAGCTCATTGCTAGGTTTGAAGCCTGGAAATACCTGTATTCCGGGAGACCCTCTGCCTCCAGGACCATCGTAGTCTTCGTATGAATACCGTTCGCCGGCTTCTATCTCATATTCCTCCCTTCTGTACTCACCTCCCCAAGCGAGATTTCCAAACGTAAAGGGAGCCGTAAAATCAAGATTCAGTGTATGCTGAAGAAGCTTCAGCTCTCCCGCATCGGCGGACAGTGGAATTGAACCGGTGTAATCCGCATCGGAGAGACATTGCTCCGCTTCACCGGTATGACACCTGACCCATGAGGCGTTATGGGAATCAGTAATCTCAAAGGAAAAAGAGTTTCCACCCACTACATAACTCGCGTCCATTTCAACGCTGTCGGTAAGGTTTCCCTCAAAACCCGCACCGAACGCGATATCATTTATGCTGGTGTTGATAAGAGGAAGAAAACCATCCGGATAAGCTGATCCGGCAGGGTTTCTGTCAAGCTGATTCGCCCTTCTGTAAAAACCTCCGCTCTCGTTTTCCCTCTTCGACAGGTCAAAGAAGCTGTAAATCTCACCGTCCATCAGGTCCACCGGCGCTCTCATGTTGAGCACGAAGCTTACGTGCGTGGAATCTGCGTCACCCACTCTGAACCTGTCCCTGTCAAAAACGCGCTCGGGATCGTTTACACTGTTGGCTGAAAGCGTCCGGGGACCACTCAGGCTTCCGCACGGGGCCGCATTTCCATCCGCATCAAGACATTCACTGCCCGGATACTGGATATCTCCCATTACCCCGGCCCTGTTGGATTTACTTCTGTCCCTTACTTCAAGGGTCGCATTAACTACGCTTTCCCCACCAAGCGAAAAACCCTTGTTTATGCTCGCCACAAGAGTTTCTCCGTCTCCTTCGTAAAGCTGTCCGGCAGTCGCCGTTATCTTGCCGTCGTAGCCGTCCTTAAGGACTATGTTTATAACACCGGATATAGCATCTGAACCGTACTGCGCTGAAGCACCGTCCCTCAGCACCTCGATTCTCTTTATGGCACTTACGGGAATCGTGTTCATGTCAACACCAGCGGTACCGCGACCCACGGAGGTGTTTACGTGTATCAGAGCGCTTTTATGGCGGCGCTTTCCGTTAACAAGCACCAGAACCTGATCAGGCCCAAGGCCCCGAAGCGTGGCGGGACGAAGAGAGTCTGTTCCGTCGCTTATGGTCGAGCTCGAGAAATTAAAAGACGGTATGAGCTCCTGAATAATCCTTCCTACCTCGGTCTGGCCCGTCGCGACGATCTCCTCTTCGGTTATGACGTCAACGGGAACGGGGGAGTCTGAAACGCTGCGTTCCTCAAAACGGCTTCCGAGCACTACGAGCTTTTCGAGTTCAAAGGCGTGCGTCAAGGGACTTAGCAAACCCGCGACGAGCAGCACGGCAAGCCCCGCAACAATTTCTTTTCTCATCTTAATCCTCCATAACTTAATAATGCAGATTTTTGATCATAACACAGAACACAGCATAGTTCAAACCGTAATATTTCAGGAAAACGGAAAATTTAGAAGTAATGACAGTTCCTTGCAAATCCTAAGAAAAACCACCGCGGAGCAAGTGCGGACGATCAGGTTTCATTCAGGCACATGAACCTTCACGCCGTTTGAAACATAAAGACATTGCTTTATACTTTCAGCCTGATCATGGAAACGGACCTAATTCGAAATTTCTCCATAATAGCTCACGTCGATCACGGCAAATCAACTCTTGCCGACAGGCTTCTTGAGTTCACGGGCACCCTCAGCGAACGCGAGAAAACCGAGCAGTTCCTCGACAACATGGAAATAGAAAGGGAGAGGGGAATAACCATAAAGGCCCAGGCGGTAAGGCTGAAGTACAAAGCCGATGACGGCAGAACCTATGAGTTCAACCTGATAGACACCCCCGGGCACGTCGATTTCAGCTACGAGGTTTCGCGGAGCCTCATAGCGTGCGAGGGAGCACTGCTTGTGGTTGACGCCTCCCAGGGAGTTGAGGCCCAGACGCTTGCCCACGCTTACCTGGCCGCTGATTCAGGGCTTGAGATGATACCCGTCATAAACAAGATAGACCTGCCTTCCGCCGAACCCGAGAGAGTGAAAAAAGAAATAGAGGATATAGTCGGAATCTCCACCGAGGACGCCGTTTTGGCAAGCGCCAAGGACGGAACCGGCACGAAGGAGATACTGGAATCGATCGTGGCGCTCGTACCGCCGCCTAAGAGCCCCGAGGACTCGAGGCTCAAAGCGCTCATATTCGACAGCTGGTTCGACTCATACCAGGGCGTCGTGATGCTGGTGAGGATATACGAGGGAACGGTAAGACTTGGCATGAGAATCAAGCTCATGGCAACTGGCAAAAAATACGAGGTGCGGAAGATAGGTGCGTTTGCTCCGCAGGCAGAGGAACTTGAGCAGCTCACGACGGGACAGGTCGGATTCATAACCGCCTCCATAAAGGAAATCGGGGAAGCTGGAGTCGGTGACACGATAACGGATGCCGATTCCCCCATCAAAAACCCCCTCGAGGGATTCAAGGTCATAAAGCCCATGGTCTTCAGCGGGCTCTACCCCATCGACACGGGAGATTACGACAGGCTCAAGGAAGGGCTCGAGAAGCTCAAGCTCAATGACTCGTCACTTGTTTACGAGCCCGAGACGTCATTGGCGCTTGGGTTCGGTTTCCGCTGCGGCTTCCTCGGGCTGCTACATATGGAAATCGTGCGGGAGAGGGTGGAGAGGGAATTCGAGGTAAATCTCATAACTACCGCGCCGACCGTCATTTACAAGGCCGTCTATCCGGGAGGAAGGGAGGTGTACGTCGACAATCCCAGCGAGCTTCCGACCGGCGACCGCTCGGCCCGGCTCCAGGAACCGTACGTGTACGTCTCCGTTCACACCCCTTCGGATTATCTGGGGCAGATATTCGAGCTCTGCGAGAAAAGAAGGGGCATACAGAGGAACCTAAGCTACGTGACTGAAAACAGGGCCATAATCGAATACGAACTTCCCCTCGCAGAAATAGTCTACGATTTTTACGACAATCTAAAATCCGTCACCAAGGGCTACGCCTCGATGGATTACGAACCCGCCGGATACAAGGACTCAGACCTCATAAAGCTCGATATCCTAGTTAACGGAAACATAGTCGATGCGCTCTCGATAATCTCCCACAAGGACAAGGCCTACGAGAGGGGGAGAGGACTTATAGGAAAACTCCGGTCGCTTATACCCCGCCAGCTCTACGAGGTAGCCATACAGGCCGCAATCGGAAGCAGGGTCATAGCCCGCGAATCCGTAAAGGCGATGAGGAAGGACGTTACTTCGAAGTGCTACGGGGGAGACGTCACCAGAAAAAGAAAACTTCTTGAGAAACAGAAAGAGGGAAAAAAGAGGATGAAGCAGGTAGGAAGGGTGGAGATACCGCAGGAAGCTTTTCTGGCCGTGCTTAAAAACGACTGACTGCAAAGCCCCTCGAAAGGAAACTTCAGTCCATCGCCCTCATCATCATCTCCGTGATCACCCGCGTTGCGCCGCTTACCGCATCAGGGTCGGTTCTCACGTTGATCACTGAAGGGAGTCCCGAGGAAAAAGCCCTTTCCAAGCCTGGGGTCAGGTCTTTTATATCCTCTATCTTCTCCCCGTACCCGCCCATTGCTTTTATTATTTCGTGAAAATCAACAAAACCGAGGTCCACTCCCTGGGTCACCCCCGCGTCAGGATAGGTTATCTCTATCTGATGCTTGGTCATTCCCCACGCGGAATCGTTGCAGACCACAACCACAAACGGGATAGAGTGTCTCACCGCGGTTTCCATCTCCATGAAATTCATGGCCACGGCTCCATCTCCGGTCACGAGCACCACGGGCTTTTCGGGAAAAGCGACCTTTGCCCCGAGGGCAAAAGGCACTCCGACGCCCATGCATCCAAGCGGGCCTCCCTTAAGGTAATGCCCAGGGGTTCTTACTTCGGATGAAAGGTCTGTCCATGACTGGCAGTCTCCGCCGTCAACCGCGATTACCCCCCCTCCCCCCAAGTAATCGGAAACAGTTTTTGCTACCGTGGCCGGGTGGATTCCCTTCGATTTGGAAACGGTCCGGCGAAACGCCGCGCGGGCGCGGGACCTTGAGGAACGGGCATCCTTCATCCAGGAACGAAAATCGAAGCTTCTCTTGTTTTCCCGGGCGTAAAGATTCGCCTTGGCGAGGAAAGAACCGAGATCGCAGACTACCCCGAGATCGGCCGGGCGGTTTCTCCCGATCTCCTCGGGATGGATATCCACCTGGACCGTCTTGGCCCCGGGGTTTATTGTCTTTCCGAACCCGGCGTAGATGCTGAGCCTTATGCCGAGAAGAATCACAAGATCCGCGTTTGCGCTTATCTCCCTGAATCCCCCGGGACTTGCAGGTGATGCCGCCCCGAAGCAGCATTTATGGTTATCCGGCAGGATCCCTCTTCCCATGTTAAGAGTGAAAAAAGGCGCTCCAAGTGTTTCCGCGAATTCCAAAATGCTTTGCTCCGCACCCGAGTACCATCCGCCGCTTCCGACAATCACAACGGGTCTTTTTGAGTCGGAAAGCAACCGGAAAAATTCCGAGATCTTGTGCTCGGGCGGTTCGCAGTCGGTATCCGGAACGGGAGCCCTTGCGGGTGAAGTCTCCTTTTCATCGCAACTGGGGTAAAGGACCTCGTAGGACATTCCAAGGTACGCAGGCCCCGGCCTGGCAGAGATCGCGGCCCCGTAGGCGGCCGAGACATATTCCTCGAGCCTTCCGACTTCGTAAACCGTCCTCGCCCACTTCGTAACGGGCCTTACGATTGCTTCCTGGTCTATCTCCTGAAGGGACATCCTGTCGTTCTCCTCGATCCCCGAACGTCCCGAAATCAGCATCATTGGAGAATTTGCCAGATAAGAACCCGATACCCCCGTGAGGGCGTTTGTAAGTCCGGGACCCGCCGTCACAAGACATATCCCAGGCACTCTTCTGAGTCTTCCGTAAGCATCCGCCGCCATCGCGGCTCCCTGCTCATGATGGGTGTCGACAAGCCTTATGCCAAGATCCGTGCATGCCCTGTAAACAGGGTTTATGTGTCCCCCTCCGAGGGTAAAGATGTCTCTCACTCCCAGATCGTAAAGAGCCCTTGAGACCAGATATCCGCCCTGTCGTCTCGCCATGAGTGGTTCTCCCGTAATCAAACAAACCATTATTTGGGGGGAAATACAACCCGGGGGAAACAAAAAGTTTTTCCTTGAGTGCCCCCGGATGATGATTAATATGGAATTGCGGAAGGGGAAACGGGGATAAAAAATTCATTTAACGGAGGTAAAGACAATGAAATACGCGGTGAATCTATTGGAGCCAGCCAACGTCTTTCGCAACTTCGCAAGCGTCTTCCCGAGGGTTTTTGATTCCGACGCGGCGGAGAGTGGCCGGAGTCCGAGAGTTGATATTTTTGACGACGGAAACAATTTCGTTTTATCGGCGGAACTTCCCGGGGTAAGCAGGGAAGACCTTGACATAGACGTAAAGGACAACCGGCTTACGATAAAGGGAGAAAGAAAGCTTGAGAACAGGACCGAGAAGGAAGGATACCTCAGGGTCGAGAGATCCTACGGACTGTTCGAGAGAAGTTTTTTCCTTGACGACAACATAGAGAGGGAAAACATAACGGCCGAGTACAAAGACGGCATCCTGTGCCTCACCCTACCGAGAAAGCAAGATGAGCCCTCAAAGAAGATAGAAATCAACTGACAAAAAAGGGGGAACGCCAAGCGACGCTCCCCCTTTACTCATCTTCTCGCTAAAACACCAGTCCGCTCTGGAAAGGTGCCTTAATCAAAAAACATCCCTAAAAACTAAGAGCTATTGCCGTTCCATCTGCTCACTGCACGGTTTCCGAATGATACGGCAAGGAACAGTGCGGACAGCAGCAGATTAAACGCAGTGTTCTGAGGCGTACCGTCGCTTCCAGACATAATCGCGCACCCCCCCCCACTAACGCTATCAACGGTGCCCGTCGGCATTTCCATTTCCCTAGGTTCATCCATGGATTCCTCTACGGGTTCTTCCATGTCATCCATGTCATCCATCTCTTCCTCGTCACCAACCATTCCATCCCCGTCACATCCTTTCGGCGGGGTGCCCGTTTTCGGATAGATGCCGGAACCGAAGATAACGTTTGAAGAACCGGCGGGTTTCGGCGACCCCAAGAGTTCGAAGGGGTCCACAACGTAGCTCATCTTCCATGAATCACCTGGGGCTATCAAAGGATCGCTGTCACCTACGTCGTCATCTTCAGTAGCGGGATCGTCCCAGCAATAATCGACAAAGCCACCCTCCTTAGGATTTTCTTTAGCTTTGCCAATAATTGCCTGCGCAACATTTCTTCCACCTGCGTCAATGGCCCGCAGAACTTCCCCTTCACTATCTGGATCAGCTCCGACAAAAAGTAGCGTTCCTTGATCATCCATAACAAAAAGGTATATGGAACCCGATTCCCACTCCCCGTCTTCTGCGTCTTCTGACCTGAACACCTCGCTGAAGGGTTGCGTATAGTCGCAATATTCTCCTATGTTCATTGCCAAATCAGGAAACCCGGCAGCCAGAGGAATAAATCCTTTTATCGTCTCAACAGGTGTGGTCGCAAGATCAACGCCACTAGCAGTCATAAGCTGAGAAATGTTATCGGGAAACTCGCATTGCCTGAAAATAAAATCTATGTAATAGGCGTCAATCGCAGCCTTTACAAACTGTTCAAGCTTTCCCTGGTCGGTACCTACATCTTCAGCGTGTATAAAACCTTGATTGTGCGTAGCGTGTACCGATGCCGTAATACTAGGAAAGACGCCTCCGAGCGCCAGCACGCACAAAAAAAGACCCGCAAAGGCCGTTGTCTTAAAAACAGTATTTCGCATTAAGATTTCCATTACATCCTCCTTACTTACTTGTTCAGTCAAAGTCCTAAAGAACCCCGACTTCCGCCGCGTCGTTAGCGGCATTTACTCGATCAATTAAAACAAGAAAGCAATATGTCTGTCAAGCACTTCTCAGGGAAAAATGCGGCAAGCTCCCTCGTGCCACGACTACCATAGTCCGATCTGCGGGTCTCCCCGCAACAAAAAGCCTTTCCCATTGAACAAACCATATAACGACCGAGAAAACCGGCGACCTCGGCCGTTTTCTCGTCCCGAGATATCTGTAGAACAAACATCTTATCAGCCGCCGCCAAGCGACCGATTCAGGAAGTCGGCGGGGACGGGGCGGACCGCTTGTTATGAAGGAAAAACTAAAGTAAATTTCCTTCCGTATGCTGGAGATCAGTTCTAGCTCTGAAATAAAGCTTTCCGGTACCGATATATACTTCGACTCGAAACGGGCCGTGCCGCTTTCTTTTGTCACAAGCGCAAACCTGAACAAACTTCCCCAAAGCGAAAAAATCATAGCTACGCCCGAAACGATAAAGCTTCTGGGGAAAAAGATTAAAGACTCCGCGGTTCTTTCTTCCCCTTGCGGAAAACCTTTCACCCTGGGCAGCTACTCGATTGAGCTTATCCCTTCGGGACAGATGCTCGGGGCGGCTCAGGTAGTCGTCGAAAAAGACGGAAAGAGAATCATTTACGCGGGCGGCTTCAAGCTTAAAAATACCGCCACCGCCGGTTACGCGGAACTCAGAAGGTGCGACACGCTGGTCGTAGATTGCGCTTACGGAGCACGGAAGTTCATTTTCCCGCCGCCCGAAGTAGTAATGGAATCCATATTTGAATTCGTAAACAGGACGCTGTTCGAGGACAGCGTGCCGGTAATTCTGGTAAACCCCGTGGGAAAAGCGCAGGACCTTATACTTTTCCTCGGGGAGAGAGAAATAGAGATGAGCCTTCATCCCGCGATGGTTAAGACTCTAAGGCTCTATGGGGAACTCGGGGTGAAGATTCCTCCCTACGGAGGGATAAAGAGAAAGCATTTTAAAAACAAGGTCCTGATAGCCCCTCTTTCCTACAGGGGCTCCGCCGTCGTCGAGAACCTCCAAAGAAAGAAGGTTGCGGTGATAAGCGGCCGCTCAATGGAAAACGGAACGTTCATCAGATCGGCTCTGCGGGCCGAGGTGGCGTTTCCCTTAAGCAACCACTTCGGATACGACGAGATCTCGGAGTATCTCGGCATCTCAAGGCCCGAGAACGTGATCATAAGAGGAAACTTCAGCGACAGCTTCACGGAGGGGCTCGAGAAGGACGGGTGGAACGTAACGGCACATAAAAAGCCGCGCCAGCTGCAACTTTTCTGAGGACAGGATGCCGGTTGAAACGAAATCATTTACGATAAGCACCCAGGGCGACTGCGACATACTGGACATAACTCCTCAGGTGAGCCGCGAACTCTCCAAGGCGGAACTGTCTTCGGGGACGGCCACGGTCTTTGTCGCCGGCTCGACCTGCGCGGTCACGACCATAGAGTACGAAAGCGGGATGCTCTCAGACTTAAAAGACGCGTTTGAAAGAATGGCGCCGGAGGCCATGCACTACGAGCACAACGCCAGATGGGGCGACGGAAACGGTCACTCGCACGTGAGAGCGTCTGTGCTCGGTCCCTCGCTCACGGTTCCATTCTCAGAAAGCGGTCCGTTACTCGGCACCTGGCAGCAGATAGTGCTTGTTGACTTCGACAACCGCCCAAGAACAAGAAGGGTAATCGTCCAGATTATCGGAGAATGAAGCCTCAGACGAACTTGACTGAAAAATGCGAGGGCTTGTACCTTACGTTAAGGTTAACGATAAGGGGCGTAAGCGACTCTATCATCGAGGAGATCTCGAGCGGACCCGCGTCAAGCACCCTAAGGTTCTTCATTTCCTCGGTAAGGTTCTTGATCACCTCTTTAGCTCCCTCGTCATCCCCGCATATGACCACGTCGTAATCAAGGTCCTCGTCTATTTTGGCAAGTTCGTTTGCGGGAAGATTGTGATAAGCGGACACCAGCCTCGCCGTTTCGGGAAGCGCGTCCTTTATCTCAAGAGCCGAAGAACCCTGTGCGGGAGGATCGAACAGAAAAGTCTTGCCTTCCCTCTTCATGGAAACCACCGGGGTTACGACTATCTGATCCGTGATGCTGTCCCCGCATCCCGCCACTGTGGCCGCCGCGTACTCGGGAGGAATGCTTATTATTATCACCTCGGAAGCCGCCGCCGCGTCCGCGTTCGCCATGCCGTGTATGTTCGATTCGATTCCGAGCCCGTTTAGCGTTTCCGCGTGGCCCGACGCTATTCCGAGCGCTTTTTCCTCGCTCCTCGAACCTATGTAGATCTCATGCCCCGCTTTTGACCACCGCAGCACCAGACCTTCCGCTATGTCTCCCGTTCCACCCAGAAGTGAAATTTTCATTTTTGATCTCTCCTTGCGTCAGAATTTTTACAGGACCTCTATCGTATATGCCTGCAGAGTGTTTTACAAGTCCCGCCAAGAGAATGTTGGTGTGGTTTTAACAAGAAAATAAAATGTGGATCATCGAATATATAATGATACGAGGGAGATAGAAATACTAATATTATACTAATTTAGTTAAATTTAGTAGATCATCGGTGTGGTTTCAATCTGAAACCCCTTCTGGCTACGCCATTTGTGTTCCGCAGGCGTTTTAAAATCCGGGTGGCATGTCCCCAATATCCCTTCCCGGGAGGCTGTTACAAACCGGCCGCAAGCTGGAAAAGAGAATTGACGACAGCGCGCTTTATGAAGACTATCAGAAGCAGAACCACTATGGGGCTAAGGTCTAATGAGCCCCCGATGGGAGGGATGTATCTTCTTGCAAAACCCAGAACCGGTTCCGTGGCCGAGTAAAGAAACCTCACTATGGGGTTATACGGGTCGGGATTCACCCATGAAAGTATCGCCCGTCCCACTATGAGCCATATGTAAACGCTAAGAAGTATGTTCACAACTTCGGCGATGGCCCTTAAGAAATTGCCTCCTAATATTTCCATGTCAGTCCTCCTCTCCTGAAAGTTCCGCGGAACGTCTGGCCGCGGACTCGATAGCGGATATCACGGCGGCCCGGAAACCACCCCGCTCAAGCGAATGAATCCCGCTTGCCGTGGTCCCCCCGGGCGACGTGACCATGTCCTTTATCTCGGCGGGGTGCCCGGCGCCTTCCTGAATCATTTTCGAGGTGCCCAGAACGGTCTGCGCGGCAAGGTCCGTCGCGAGCTTTCTCGGGAGCCCCATCTTGACCGCGCCGTCGCAGAGCGCCTCGATGAAAATCGACACAAACGCCGGACCGCTTCCGGAAAGGGCCGTAACGGCGTCCATAAGCCCCTCGCTCTCAACCTGGAAAGCTTTTCCCAAGGAGCCCAGAATTTCGAGAACCAGATCTTCTTCCTCACCGGAGAACCCCTCCCCGAAATAAACGCAGGACGCTCCTTCAAGCACGAGGCTCGGGGTGTTGGGCATGACCCGCGCGAGCTTTATCTCCCTTCCGACAAGCTTTTTTATTAGTGAATGCCCCACTCCGGCGGCGATCGACACGTAGAGCTTGTCTCTGGTGGCGACATTTTTCACTTCCCCGCAGACCTCGGGTATTACCTGGGGCTTTACCGAAAAGACAACTATATCGGACTTTTTCACCGCTTCGCGGTTCTCGGAAGTGGTCGCGACTCCGTACCGTGAAGACAGGTAAGAGAGCCTCTCGGTGTCTACGTCCGAGAGCGTTACGTCCTTTT
Source organism: Candidatus Dadabacteria bacterium (assembly GCA_026706695.1). NCBI lineage: Bacteria > Pseudomonadati > Thermodesulfobacteriota > Candidatus Dadabacteria > Candidatus Dadabacteria bacterium. Next base: position 14,045 of record JAPOYE010000092.1, read on the forward strand.
TGCTAAAGCTTCCCGATGCGAGAAGTCCCCTTACCATCGCCTCGGCCATGTTTCCCGCTCCTATGAATGCTGTCTTTTTCATTTTCAAACTCACTTGGGCCTCGGACCGAAAATCGCCGAACCGACCCTGATAATCGTGGCGCCTTCTTCAATCGCCACCTCGAAATCGTTGCTCATGCCCATTGAAAGCTCGCGTATGCCGGGAAACTCCCCAGCCACCCTGTCCCTCGTCTCTCTCATCTCCGAGAACCACGGTCTGCTCATCTCGGGATCCTCAAAGTAAGGCGGCATGATCATGAGGCCCTCAAGCGAGACGTTTCGGAACCCCGAGGCGTTTTCGAGAAACTCCGGAAGCTCGTCTGCCTTTATCCCGTTTTTGCTCTCCTCCCCTCCGTTTATCTCCACAAGCGCGCGCACGCGCGTTGCTCCCGCCGCAGCCCTCTTATCAAGTTCCGCAACAAGGGGCATATTGTCAACCGCGTGCACAAGATCCGCCTTGCCGACGACGTACTTCACCTTGTTTCTCTGAAGGGCTCCTATGAAATGCCAGCGAATCGCGCGGTCCTCCGCCTCTTTCTGCTTGTCGCGAAGCTCCTGGGCATAGTTCTCCCCGAAATCCCGAAGCCCGAGCCTTCGGGCCTCGAAAATCACATCAAGAGGGAATTTTTTGGAGACGGCTACCAGCAGCACATCCTCCCGTTTTCTCCCCGACTTCCGGCACGCTTCCCCGATTCTCTGTTCTACCCCGTCTATTCTCTCTTTCAATTTCATCCGGATTCAACGACATACGTATCCGACAAGGAAACCCGCCCGGCAAACAGAGCTCGGGCCGCGCCCCGTTTTTGCCATGCCGCGGAATCTACTTTCCTTCGAAACGGCTTCCGAGCAGAGCAGCGGAAAACATCACCGCCACAACCGCTAGCAGGTTGAATAAAGCTCCCCCGGCCTTGGCGGAAGTCGCGGCGACCGCGCACCCGCCATCGTCGTCGCCTGTTTCAGGATGATATCCGGAACCGACTATAAGGGTCTGGCCACCGAGAAAACCATCAAACCTCACCTTCTCCACATAGCTAAGCTTCGGCACATCACCCGGGGCCGTGCCTTCTACCGAGAGAGCGGGAGTGGAGTCAGTCGGATCATCCCAGAGGTACTCAACAAAGCCCCCGGCATCCCCGGGCAGCAGCCCTAGGTCCCTGCACCGCCTCGGCTCATCATTTGCCACCCTGACCACCTCGTCACCTACGTTACATCCGTTGTCGTCCACAACATCGAAGGTCCCGTTTTCAAGTACCGGGGAATTCCCGTTAAAAAACACAAGCCGGTCGCTCTCCGTCATGACAAACAGGTAGACGGCCCCGTATTTCCACGGAAGCGCCCTCCAGCAGTTGCGTATGGTCGCAAGCTTTGCAGGAGTCTGCCCGGCTTCATTCACCTGCTCGCTTAAATGCTTTATGAATTCTCCCACAAAACCCTTCAGCGTATCGCTGTCTGTAACCTTGTTGGCAGTTATTCCCTGTCTGAAATAGGGTTCCTCATCAATGATTTCACTGACGAAATAGGGGCATCTTACGTCATCAAAACTCAGACTCGTGTGATCGTGCTCCTCATGATCATGATGATAGCCGGCAAGAAGGACAAGATCGGTTTTCCAGACGGGATGAGTGAATTTGACGGAACACGCTACCCTCTCCTCATGATCTTCATGCCCTTCGTCCACATGTTCCCGGGGGTCTTCGTACGCTTCCGGCACATAATGAACGCAGCCCCCTTCCGCCGATTCATTCGCCCTGTCAACAAGCCGGATCACTTCGGGAAGAAGCGTCAGCGTCGGCTGCTGTTCTGAAATGTGCAGCAGTGTTCCGTTCTGCTGCTCAGGGTCGTGCGCGTGAGTATAAATCGTTCCGTCTTCGTCTATCGCCATGAGGTATATGGTGTCGTTTTTCCAGTCCCCGCCGTCCACGGTCAGGCTTTTCTCGAACTTTATGTTGTCGTTCGGATCGTCTATACCTTCCCAGTGAGCTTTCGCGTGCAGAACAAACTCCATCATCCCCATCTCGTCCGCTGCCGTGACATCTTTTGCGGTTACGCTGTCAGCAACGTGTTCACCGTCGTGGGCAGAGGCCGTGTCGGGACCCGACAGAAAAACAAGTGCTGCCAACGTACAGACAAGGCAGGCCGCCGGCCCGCTTCGCACAAAGGTTCGCTTTGCTCCCGGGCGTTTTTTAAGGAAAACCGCCGGGAGCAGGAACAGAACTGTCATGAAGAAATTGAGCAGGGCGTTTCCGGGCGCGTCCGCGCCGACGGCGATCGCGCAGCCATCGTCGTTGTCTGTTTCGGGATAGATGCCGGAACCCCAGATGACGCGTCTTCCGCTGTCCCCGAGCGGGGCTCCGACTACATAGCTTAACTTCGGCACATCACCCGGAGCCTTTCCCTCTTCGGTTATCGGGGGAATACCGTCCGCCGGATCATCCCACAGATATTCAACAAATGCCCCTTCATGCGAGGGCTTGTCCGCAAGGGCGCTCACTATCAGGTCTCCGACATTGATTCCGTTTGCATCCACAACATTAAGACTTCTGTTCTCAAGGCCGGGTGTATTGCCGTTAAAGACAACCAGCTGGGTGTCATCGGTCATGGCGAAAAGGTAGACGGAATCATTTTTCCAGGGCAGAACCCTGAAACAGCTGAGCGAGTTAATAAACCTCGATGTGCCTATCCGTCCCACCAGGTCGACGTAGAATTCCGCAACTTCATCCACGAATTTCTTGAGCGTATCCCTGTCCACCACGTCGGCGGCGCTCGTTTCGAGAACATAATACGGACACTCCAGGCCGGAAAAAGACAGGTCGGAGAAATTGTGGTCAAGCCCCGCGACCAAGATGGCCGGAAACGGCGGCGTTTGATAGTCCAGGTCGGAAGAAGCTATGCACGCCGCCCTGTCTTCATCCTCAAAGATATAATCAACGCACGCGGCTGACCCCTTCTGCGTGTTCTCAAGCTCTCCTCTGAGTTCCCGCATGGGAGAATATTCATTCAAGGTTCCGCCCTGGGCGAGGGGATAACGCGGATGGGGCGGCTGTATCGCACCTTCTCCGCTTATCCGGAATATGTATATCCCGTCCCTGCGCCAGTCCCCTCCTTCCTGCTCAATTTTCTGAAGAAAGGGCGCGAGACCTCTCGGGTAATCCACAAGCTGCTTCATGTGATCTCTCGCGTGCAGCACAAGTTCCCGCATTTCTTCCATGTTCCCGGCCGTGACGTCTTTTGCTGTTACGCTGTCAGCTCCGTGGTTGTTCGCGCGCCCTTCGCGGACCGGGATATCGGTATAATCATGGGCGCGCAGCGGGTCCGTGTAGGAAAAAAGGACAAGCAGCGACATTATAAAAGTGAAAAAAGCCGCCCCCCCCGCCTTCGCAGAGGTTCTGTTGTCGGGGAGGGGTCCATCTTTCGTGTATGTTTTCATGTCAGTATCTCCTGATTAGTTCTTCCGGCGAGGAATCTTCACCTGTTCTTAATCTATCACAATTTTCCGCCGAGTGTAATCCGGGTCTGCCGTGAAACTGTTCGGGACGCCGCGGCGGATTCGGGAATGCGGAACTTGAAAACGCGCCTTCTGCGTATACACTCATCGGTTCATGCTCAGATGGAAATTAAAGAACTTTACCTGAAAAGCAGAAAAAGCTTCGAGGAAAACGGTTTCGAGTGCCCGGGGGTCGAAACAAGGGCGATACTCGCAAGAAGCCTCGGCACGGACCCGCTGGAATTCTACGCGCATCCGGAGAGACGCGTGGACCCCGAGCGCGCAGAAGCGTTCGAAGAGCTCCTTCGCCGACGCCTCGCTGGAGAACCCCTCGCGTATGTTACCGGCAATCGGGAATTCTGCTCGAGGCCTTTTATTGTGACCCGCGACGTCCTGATACCGAGACCGGAAACCGAAACGCTTGTGGAACTCGCCATGAAAACCGCGGGACGGATGAAAAATCCACGTATCCTCGACCTCGGAACGGGAAGCGGGTGCCTCGCCGTAACCCTGGCTCTTGAAGTGCGAGGCTGCGAGGTTTTCGCCTCGGATGTATCCGCCGCGGCGCTTGGGATAGCGGATAGAAACGCACGCACGCACGGCGCGCGTGTCCGGTTCATCCGCTCGGATCTTCTGGGCTGCTTTGCAGAATCTTCGTTTGACATCATAATTTCCAACCCGCCTTACGTGTCCGAAGCGGAGTACGCGGAGCTCTCCCCGCAGATAAGGGGCTACGAGCCACGCACGGCTCTTCTCGGCGGAAAGGACGGGCTTGCGTGCATAAGGGAAATAGCGGCCACGGCGGGAACCGCGCTTCGAGAAGATGGGTTTCTGCTTCTTGAAATCGGGGCCTCCCAGGCGGAGAGCGCGGAGAGAGTAATCAGCGGAAGCGGTTTTTCGGATATAGACTTCAAGACCGATATAGCTGGCGTAAAAAGGGTAGTGAGGGCAACTTGGAAAAAATAGTAATAGAAGGGAAAAACAGGCTTTCTGGAGAGGTGTCGGTCGGCGGAGCGAAAAACGCCGTCCTTCCCATAATGGCGGCCTGCATACTTAACGACGGGGAGAACACCATCTCGAACGTGCCGGATCTGGCGGACGTGCGGACCATGATGAAGCTTCTCGAAACCCTGGGCGCGAGATGCGAGTACGCAGACGGGGAGCTGCTCGTTGACTCAGCAGGCATCGACCGCTACAAGGCTCCCTACGACCTGGTAAAGACGATGAGGGCTTCCGTGCTGGTTCTGGGACCGCTTGTGGCCAGGTTTAAAAAAGCCGAAGTTTCGCTTCCCGGAGGATGCGCGATAGGAGAGAGGCCCATTGATCAGCACATAAAGGGGCTTCGAATCCTCGGGACGTCGGTGCAGCTTGAGGACGGGTACGTAAGCGCCGTCGCGAAAAAACTCGAGGGAACCACCGTGCCCTTTGATCTCTCGACCGTTACGGGTACCGAAAACATAATGCTGCTGGCAAGCGTCTGCGAAGGAGAAACCGTCATACTGAACGCCGCATGCGAACCCGAAGTGGCGGATCTGGCAAACGCCCTCAATCTGATGGGAGCGAAAATAGAAGGGGCCGGAACGGATATAATAACGATAACGGGGGTAAGCTCGCTCGGTCCGCTGAGTGGCTACAGCGTAATGCCCGACAGGATAGAGGCGGGGACGCTGATGATAGCCGGTGCCCTTAATGAAAGCGATCTCGTGATCAGGGACTGCAGGTTCGAGCACCTTGGGGCACTCACGGGGAAACTGCTTCAGACGGGAACAGAAATAGAAAAAAACGGGAACTCCATCAGGGTGCGGGGCACAGGGAAGATAAAAAGCATAGACTTCTCCACGCTTCCGTATCCGGGATTCCCGACCGACATGCAGGCTCAGATGATGATACTCATGTGCGTTGCCGACGGAATGAGCGTCATAACGGAAAACATATTTCCGCAGAGGTTCATGCACACCGCCGAACTGCGGAGGATGGGCGCGGATATAAAGCTTGTCGGAAACAGCGCCGTGGTAAGAGGTGTCCGGGAGATGAGGGGCGCCCCGATCATGGCAAGCGATCTTCGGGCGAGTGCCTCGCTCGTGCTGGCGGGGCTTTGCGGCGCCGGCAGGACGGAAGTGTCGAGAACCTATCATCTTGACCGGGGATACGAGAAACTTGATGAAAAACTGCGGTCAGTAGGAGCCAGCATCTGGAGGGAAAAAGAGTGATAACGATAGCGACGCCCAGGGGGAGGCTGCTTGAGGAGACCGTCGATCTCTTCAAGAAGGCCTCGGTAGACATAACGGAGATAATAAAGGATTCGAGAAAACTCATATTCGAGTTCGAAGAGGCGGGGATGAGACTGCTTATAGTGAGACCCACAGACGTTACCTCCTACGTCGAGTACGGCGCCGCGGACTGCGGAATAGTCGGCAAGGACACGCTGATGGAGCAGGAATGCAACCTCTACGAGCCTCTTGACCTCAGAATAGGAAAATGCAAGATGGTGGTCGCCGCTCCGAAGGGCTTTGAGAAATCGGGCAAGGCATCCTTGCGGGTCGCGACAAAGTACCCGAAGACCGCAAGCGATTTCTACAACAAAAAAGGCATAAGCACGGAAGTCATAAAACTCTACGGTTCGGTTGAGCTTGCCCCCATAATAGGGCTTTGCGACGCTATAGTTGATCTTACGGCCACGGGAGAAACCCTTAAGAAAAACGATCTTGAGATAGTGGAGGTGGTAGCGGAGGTAAGCGCGAAGTTGATCGTCAACAAGGTAAGCATGAAAATAAAGTCAAAGGAAATAAAGGAACTGATTGAGAAACTCGAGGAGGCAAGATAGGCCGCCTCCCTTCTCTCACACGGCTTATCAGAAAAGCTCGAGCTGGGCGGGCCCGTCTCTTCTGAAGCGGGAAACATCAAGAGGCGCCTTCCTTCCCCCAAAACCGAACTTCCCGTAAGCCACGCGAAAGATCCTTTCGGTCTGCTCCGCGAAAATTCCCTTGCCCTTCATCCGGACGCGGTAGCGAGAAGAGTTAAGGTCTCCGTCCCTCATAGACTCGATTCGCCCCAGTATCTTTTTCTTTCTGTCGGGGTAGTGGCGCTCAAGCCACTCGGAGAATATGTCGGCAACTCCGTAGGGAAGCCTGAGCATCACGTAACCCGCGTCGACCGCTCCGCGGGACGAAGCTTCTTTCATTATCTCCGGAATCTCATGGTCAGTTAGTCCGGGAATCACCGGAGCTATGAGCACCGTCACGGGAATGTCGGCGTCCGCAAGCCTGGCTATTGCCCTGAGCCTGTATTCGGGCTGCGACGCTCTGGGTTCCATCTTTCTTGAAAGTTCGCCGTCAAGCGTCGTGACGGAAATAACCACGCTCGCGCAGCCGATTCTGGCCATGTCGGAGAGAATATCAATATCGCGGGTCACCAGATAGTGTTTAGTTACTATCCCGACCGGGTTTTGGAATTCCCTCAGAACCTCTAGGCATTTTCTCGTTATCTGGAAATGCTTTTCCGCCGGCTGATAGCAGTCGGTAACCCCGCTTATCGCTATCGGCTTAGGAACCCATTTCGCCGAGCGAAGCTCCTTTCTCAGAAGCTCGGGGGCATTCTGCTTTACGAAAATCTTTGTTTCGAAATCAAGCCCCGCGGAGAGCCCCAGGTATTCGTGCGTGGGCCTTGCGTAGCAGTAAACGCATCCGTGCTCGCATCCCCGGTAGGGATTGATGCTCGCGTCAAAGGAAACATCGGGACTCTGGTTGTAGGAGATTATGGTTTTCGTCCGGTCCCTGTAGTAAACGGTTCTGGGGGCGCCGTCAGAGACGGGCGCATCCTCGTCCGCAACAAAATCAATCCGCTCGAACCTTCCCGCGGGGTTCTCCTGGGATCCCCTTCCTTTTATGTATGGCTTCACTTTACGAATCTTCCCTAAACCAAAAAGCCCCGAAGCGGCAACGACCGCCTCGGGGCTTTTGAAACACTAAGCAACTGCTTGCCTTCAGTTTATGTTCTTCGGCACCGGGTCGGCCTCGAGGGGGTAACCGGCCTTGGGAACTACGAAGTTCTTGAGCACAGGCTCATCCGAGAGAAGCACCTTTTCAACAACTTCGTCCATATGTTCCACTGGAGTTATCTTTACCTCTTTTCTCACGTTCTCCGGTATGTCCTCAATGTCTTTCTTGTTCTCTACGGGAATCAGCACTTCCTTCACCCTGCCCCTGTGGGCGGCGAGGATTTTCTCCTTGAGCCCCCCGATGGTAAGCACTCTTCCGCGAAGCGTGATCTCTCCCGTCATTGCGATTTCCCTGTTTATGGGCTTTCTCGTAATGGCGCTCGTAATGGCGCTTGCTATCGCTATGCCGGCGCTCGGCCCATCCTTGGGAGTAGCTCCCTCGGGAACGTGAATGTGTATATCCACGTTCTGATAGAAAAGCCTTTCAAGCCCCAGGCGCTGCGCCCGGCTCCTCACGTAGCTCATCGCCGCGCGCGCGGATTCCTGCATCACCTCGCCGAGCTTGCCGGTAACGGTGAAATTCCCCTTGCCGGGAACAATGGAAACCTCTATCGTAAGAAGCTCCCCTCCAAGCTCCGTCCACGCAAGTCCCGTGGCGGCTCCCACCTGGTCGGTCTGCTCAATCTCCCCGTACTCGTACTTGGGAGTGCCGAGATATTTGCCGACATTCTTGGCGGTGATGTTGACTCCCTTGGTCTTTTTCTTCTCAACGATCTCCCTCGCAACCTTCCTGCAAAGCGCCGCTATCTCCCTCTCTAGGTTCCTCACGCCGCTTTCCTTCGTGTACCTTCTTATGATCTGCAGAAGGGCCTCGTTTTTTATGGTCACCTTGTGGTCGTTAAGGCCGTGATCGTTCTTCTGCTTCCCTATAAGGAATTTCCTGGCTATCTGGAGTTTCTCCTGCTCCGTGTAGCCCGGAAGACGGATTATCTCCATTCGGTCCTGAAGCGCCCAGGGAATCGTGTGCAGCACGTTCGCCGTCATTATGAACATCACCTTCGAGAGGTCGTAATCGGCCTCGATGTAATGATCGTTGAAATTTGAGTTCTGCTCAGGGTCAAGGGCCTCAAGAAGCGCCGAAGCCGGATCTCCCCTGAAGTCCATCCCAAGCTTGTCGATCTCGTCGAGGAGAAAGACAGGATTTACGGTTCCGGCCTTTTTCATTCCCTGTATGATCTTGCCTGGAAGGGCTCCTATGTAGGTCCTCCTGTGTCCCCTTATCTCGGCCTCGTCCCTTACCCCGCCAAGAGACGTCCTGACGAACTTGCGGCCCATCGCGCGCGCTATGGACTTGGCCAAAGAGGTCTTTCCCACGCCCGGGGGTCCTACGAAACAGATTATCGGGCCCTTAAGCTTCTCGGCCAGAACCCTAACCGCCAGATATTCAAGTATCCTCTCCTTGGGTTTTTCAAGGCCGTAGTGATCCTCGTCGAGAATCGACGCGGCTTCCTTGATGTCAAGACGGTCCTCGGTACTCTCCTTTATCCACGGCAGATCCAAAAGCCAGTCGATATAGTTTCTCACCACAGTAGCCTCGGCCGACATGGAGGACATCATGCGAAGCTTGTTTATCTCTCTTTTTACCCTCTGCTCAACATCCTCGGGAAGCTCCTTCTCCCGAAGCTTTTCCTCAAACTCGTCTATTTCGCTTTTAAGTTCATCGCCCGTGCCGAGCTCCTTCTGAATTGCCTTCATCTGCTCGTTGAGGTAATACTCCCTCTGGGCCTTCTCCATCTGCTTTTTGACCCTCTTTCCTATGCGCTTCTCCATCTGGAGTATCTCGAGCTCGGACTGCATCTTCTCGCAAAGCTTCTCCAGCCTCTCGAGCGGATGGAGAACCTCGAGAATCTCCTGCTTGTCCGAAAGCTTCATGCTAAGATGCGAAGCGACCGTGTCGCCGAGCTTGCCCGGTTCGTCAATGGACATGAAAGTCACGAGGGTTTCCGAGGGGATCTTCGTGTTGAGTTTCACGTAATCCTCGAAAAGCTTGGTCGCCGAACGCATGAGCGCTTCAACCTCGACGCTTTCCCCCGAAGGTTCCTCTATCTCCTTTACTTTTACGACGAACATGTCCTTGTGAGAAACAAAGCCGGATATTGAGGCCCTCTTTTTGCCCTCGACAAGAACCTTCACGGTACCGTCCGGAAGCCGGAGCATCTGAACTATCGTTCCGATGGTCCCGATTCTGTACATATCCTCGTTCCCGGGTTCGTTCACCTTCGCGTCTTTCTGCGCCGAAAGGAATATTTCCTTGCTGCCCTTAGCAGCCTCCTCAAGGGCCTTGATGGATTTTTCCCTGCCCACGAAAAGAGGGGCCAGCATGTAGGGGTATATAACTACGTCGCGAAGTGGAAGGAGTGGAAGGACTTTTTCGTTAACGTTTTCGGGATCTGACATTTTCTCCTCCTCGATACAACAAGCCTATTTAAAGTATATAATACAGGTTCGGATATTTACAACCCCGTTATTATACAGCATGCAGAGCGCCAGTCATAATCGGGCGGGGATCTTGTTGGAAATAATTACCATCTAGTAGTAATTTTTAACAAGCAGGTTATCATTAAAGATGCAAAACAAGAAACCAAGGAGGAATTAAAATGATTGACAGCGACGTACAGGACGCAATAAACACGCAGATAAGAAACGAGTACTATTCATCCTATCTATATCTTTCGATGTCCGCCTATTGTGAATCCAAAAACTTTTCCGGTTTCGCAAGCTGGCTTCGCAAGCAGAGCGAAGAGGAGCTTGTGCATGCGTTGAAGTTCTTTGATTACCTGATCGACAGGGGCGGCAGGGTAACCCTTGATTCGATAGAGCAGCCCCCGTCTGAGTTCGGAGCGTTCCTTGAAATGTTCGAGGAGGTTCTGGAGCATGAAAGGGAGGTTACGGGAATGATAAACAACATTTATGATCTCGCCGCCTCGAAAAACGATCAGGCAACTTTAGTAATGCTCCACTGGTTCATAGAAGAACAGGTCGAGGAGGAGAAAAGCGCCGAGGAAGTCGTCGAGCAGATGAAGCTCGCAGAGGACAATCCCGCAGCGCTTCTGATTCTCGACAGGGAACTCGCCTCAAGAGAGGGTGAATAAGCGAAAACTCACGGTGATTCCGTGCATGTGAGTGGATTTTGGGGGTAATACCGGGGTGGGGAGCAAGTTTCACAGACAGACTCCGGGTTTTCACCTCAAGATTCCCTGATTCCTGCCCAACACTCCTCCTTAAG
>JAPOYE010000093.1 GCA_026706695.1 Candidatus Dadabacteria bacterium
CTGGGGGTAAAATTGCAGTAGTGTCCCCAGCGGGGAACAACGGAAAAATTGATTTATCCAGTGAAAACAGAAAGTTAGCTCATCCCTTATACTGGAAGTTCAGCCTAAAGCTGTATTGCGCGCCTCAATCTGCTCGCTCGTCGGGTCTTTTACGGCGGGGATATAGACCCACTGTACATGTTTTTCCAGACGATCCCGGCCCTTTGAAAATCCGTAAAACTGGTCTTCGCTGGGAATGAGTTCGCACAATTCCGGATGCTCCGTTTCGTAGTCGCGCAGGAATTGTTTCATGGAGTCTTTAGTGCCCGATGTGGGCAAGTCGGAATACTTCTTCCTTATTTCACCGTAAATTTCTTTGAGTCCAGAGGCTCTCTCTCCTTTTCCATGAGCAGCGAAGAACTTGGCGAAATCCTTGATGCCGAAGCGTTGTCCGTATTGTTTCACCTCGGCTTTTTCTGAAGTCTTTGTCAAATGTGGCGACAGCCGAGACAACCAGTTTTCCTTGGCGGAAATAATCAGCGAAGTCTTGCTGAGCCTCAGCACTCAGATCCTTGAACGTGATAGTGATGCGAATGGGGTTTTCGGTTCTCTTCTGGTGAAAGTCCTCCGAATTCAACTGAATCAAATTTGTAGCCGCGTTTTCTGATTCGCGAAAGAATATATTAAGAGCGCAGAGAATAGTTGATTTTCCCGCGCCGTTGGGCCCTACCAGACAAGTATAGTTGTCAAATGGTACTGTTACGTCGACAAAGGACCGCAGGTTTTCAATGCGTAAGGATTTGATCTTCATGGTTTAATCCTTAGGGGCCGGCTTTTCTTCAGCGTTTATAAATTCAAAATTCACCCTGTAGGATCGAAGCGAAATCTTGGGAACTACTTGCGTTGCGGCCAGTGCCTTTGAGTAACGCTGGTGTTGTTCAAGCCATTTCCTGTATGTTGACTTCATTTTTAGCCCAGATCTTTTTTTGCTTGGCTTTTTCGTTTGTGCTTCTCGCTTACGAGCCGACCGGAAGAATGTTCGGTCCCGATTTTCTCATGTGACTACCAATCAGATGTAACGGGTGGATTAACTGCGAAAAGTGCCTAATTCACCATCCAATCGCCGAAAACCCGGCTTTGCCTAATCACGGAAAATAAATTAGCTTTTCCTCGTATCCCATCGTGACACGAAACGGATTCTTAAATGTTTGAGACAGACAGCTTCGATAGATTTACCCGTGTTGAATTCAAGCGATTTAAAGCCTTTAGGACTTTCAAAATCGACCTGAAGCATTTTAACATACTGGTTGGTCCTAACAACTGCGGCAAATCAACCGTGCTCACGGCATTTCGTATTCTGGCTTCCGCCATGCGTCTGGCCAATGCGCGAAAGCCAACGCATAGTGGTGAACTGGGTTTCGGTTATACGGTAGATTTGTCAAACATTTCAATAGCAGAAGAGAACATATTTTTCAATTATGAGGACGATCAGGGTGCCAAGGTAAGATTCACCCTGTCAAACGGAAATACCCTGACACTTCATTTTCTGTCGCCGGGTTCCTGCGTACTCACGCTTGATACTCCGGGGGGGGGGGCTCCAAGGACTCCATCAAGCGTAAAGAGAGAATTTAAATGCAGGATCGGTTTCGTGCCGATTCTCGGACCGGTGGAACATCATGAACCTTTGTATCAGATGGAGGCGGCGCGTCAGGCTTTGTTTAACTACAGGGCTGCGCGGAATTTTCGCAACATCTGGCATCATTATCCTCAGCAATTTGAGAAATTTCGCGAGGTTTTGACCGAGACATGGCCTGGGATGGATATTCAGAAACCCGAAGTTGATATGACGCATCAGCCAACGCGACTGCACATGTTTTGCCTTGAATATCGGGTTACGCGGGAGCTGTTCTGGGCGGGCTTTGGGTTTCAGGTCTGGTGCCAGATGCTGACGCATTTGATACAATCGGCTGATTCATCACTGTTTCTGATTGATGAGCCCGACATCTATCTGCACTCAGAACTGCAACGTCAGTTGTTGCTGCTGCTGCGCGACCTAGGGCCGGATATCCTGATCGCAACTCACTCGACGGAAATAATCTCTGAGGCCGAAACCACGGATATCGTCTTTATCGACAAGCGCTTAAAATCCGCTCGTCGATTGAAAAACCCGTCCCAGTTAAGCGAAGTATTCACCGCTTTGGGTTCGACCGCCAATCCCATACTCACGCAGTTGGCGAAAACGCGGAAGGCCATTTTCGTTGAGGGCGATGACTTCCGTATTATCGGCACATTCGCGCGGAAACTCAGAAAAAAAGCATAAGCAATCGGCACGATTTCGCCGTCGTGCCGGTCGGGGGTTTTAATCCCGACCGCATCAAGTCTCTTAAAAAGGGTATGGAAACTACACTCGGAGGCGAGATTCTTGCCGCCGCAATATTGGACCGGGATTACAGGTCGGATGCGGAGTGTACGGGTATAGCGGGTAAATGCGAAGAGTTCTGTGAACATGTAAAAATTCTTGACCGAAAGGAGATCGAGAATTTTGTGCTGATACCATCCGCCATAGACCGGGCGGCAAAGAAAAGGATCTCGGATCAGGTGCGGCGGACGGGAAAGGAAATCGAATATGTATCCGTGGCAGCGGAGGTGCTAGACAAGTTTGCGGCAGATAAAAAAAGTTCAGTGGAAGCTCAATTTCTGTCCCACCACCGAACATTTGCTCGGTCCGAAAGGACTAAAGCTGATGATACGCGTATAGATGCCGAAAGTTTGGAAAAATTCGAGGGGTTATGGAGCGATCCGATCGAACGTTACAAGCTTATTCCGGGCAAAGAGGCAATCAGCACTGTTAATGAGCACTTGCAGAATAGTTATGGTGTCAGCGTCACTCCGGCTGCAATTGTTGATGCCATGCACGTTGATGAAATTCCCTTGGAGATGCGAGGACTTATTGAAGAGTTGGTTTCGTTTTCTTCTTTGCGAAACAGTGGGTAATTGGCACTCTCTAGAGTTTAAAGGTTAGAGGAAACGTTGGGACACTAGTGATATGTTATAGTGCATTGGTAAGAGTGTTTTTCACGTAAAATCCTTGCTATAAAAGCATTAACTTGAAAGCACGAATAGAAATATATTATGCTCCAACATTTTTCACCTAGTAAATTATAGGAGGAATCAAATTTTGAGTATGTGGCGTTTTATCAAGCGAAACATTCGTTTTGCCAGGGTTTACATTCGGAAGCAAATATATCTTGCCAAAAACAACTCTTCACGACCTGGAAATCTAAGATGGCTGATCGAGAAAGAGCAAAAATATGGAGGGTATATAGGCGGTTTGCCTCGTAGAGTTATGAGCGAGCACCATGATTCGCATACCAAAGCCAAATTGGAGCGTCGACTCATGCAGGGCGGGGACCGCATGCTGTTTCATGATTACGGGAAAGTGTACGCAAGATATCTTGTCCCTTTCGTTTCCAGTTCTGATTCTTTTACTCTTATAGAACTCGGCATTTTAAAGGGAACGGGTCTTGCGATATGGTGCGATCTGTTCGAATCTGGACGAATAATAGGTCTCGATATTGATCTTGAATATTTCAACGCGAATATTGAGAAGCTAAAGGGCTTAGGAGCTTTCGCAAATAATATGCCGGAACTGCATTACTTTGATCAGTATGAAGATAACCATGAATACCTAGGGGACATTCTGGGGGATGACAAAATCGATATTTTTATTGACGATGGAGTCCATGACTCCGAAGCCATTATGAAAACAATGGAGTGTGTAGTTCCTTATCTTTCTGATCGGTTCGTGTATTTCGTTGAAGACAACAAGTGGGTGCATTCACAGATTCGACAAAGCTATCCTGATTTTACTGTTGAAAGTTATGGACGTTTCACGGTTGTTACGTTGAACCCAGTCCAGCAATAGCCTCAAAAAGAGTATGGTAAGTGCCTAATGAATGAACTAAAAGCGGACAAAAAGGAACTTACGAAAAACGTGTCTTGGCTTTTTGTGGCAAAGTCCGTTCCATCCGCCGCTAATATAGTGGAAATGATTATTCTGGCAAGATTTCTTGGGCTTGAACTCTTCGGTCTGCTGACCTTGGTTGTCGCTTACGTGAAAATCATAAGTTCTCTTCTTGATTTCAGAGTCTGGGAATCCGTTGTGAAATATGTGGGTGAGTTTACGGAGAAAAATGAATCAGACAATGCTTTATCAATGATAAAATTCTCTTACTTGGTTGACGTTGCAACTGGTCTTTTAGCTTTTGCGGTCTGCGTTTTGCTTGCCGGGGTGGCTAATGATGTATTCATAAAATCTCCTGACGGGTTTGAACTGGTCCTGATTTTTTCTTTCAGCTTGGTGATTGCTACCGCTAATGCCACGTCCGAAGCACTTTTCAGGGTGTTTGACAAGTTCAAAACGATTGTTTTCGTTAAGTCATCAAAGGCGGTTTTTAAGCTGAGTTCCGTATTGATAGCCTTGTATCTCGGTTATGGAATCAGGGGCGTACTTTTCGCCTATGTGGCCGTTTCGTTCTTTGAGTTTCTACTGACTCAGATAGTGGTCAGCAGGATGCTTAGGGATAAGGGGCTTGGCAGTTGGTTTTCATCGAGAATAGGTCTTCTTTCGCACAGGATGAGAGAGATAACGTGGTTTCTGGTCAACACGAGCTTTAACGCGACATTGACGATAGCCAATGAGGGGAAAATCGCCGTTTTGGTGCTGGGATATTTTTTCACCACGGAAGCTGCGGGCTTATACAAAGTTGCAAGAGCCGTCATCAAAGTGATTGGGAGGATTACGGATCCCTTATATGAGGCAATTTTCCCGAAGCTTGTAAGTCTTTCAACGTTGAATTTATATGACAGGCTAGTTGGAATCGTAAAGTTTTCCGTTAGGAGTCTGCTCAAATTCATAGTCCCGGTTCTTATCGCAATACTTCTGTTTACGGAACAGTTCATTGGTCTCATTTTCGGTGACCAGTATGTACCCGCTTCCAATACCATGAGGGTACTGACAATAGGGGTTCTCTTTACGGGAACCACATTCTGGTTAACTCCGTTGCTTCTGGCCGTTGGAAGACCTGGACTGAGAACGGCAGTCAGTATGTTTAAAATATTGGGATATGTTGCTTTATTGCTTGTGCTAGTTCCAAGATATTCATACATGGGCGCTGGTATCACTTACCTTGTTGTGGAGTTTGTTCATTTCCTAGCGGCCATTTATTTGGCGCAGAGGCTTAAACATGTGTATTTGAGGTGACTGTCTTGTCCATCGAGAAATTGTTTGTAATGATTAATCGGACGTTTTTTAATCTGGAGATAAAACGAAAAGCCCTCAACATCCGGTTAGCTTTTTATCTTAAAAGCGTTTCTACCGAATTTTAAGTTGGTTTTTACGTTCAGAGCACATTTCCTTCTAAGAGAACTGGCGGCAACCGAATTTTCCGCTGGCAGAGTTTATGAATAAAAACACCATGAGAAGCAGGTGCGTGGAGGTATTTGTAATAACCCTGATAACCATTCAGGGATTATACGTCGTTTTTCCCCTCCCCGATATCTGGCCGTTTTCGAATTACTCGATGTTCAGCAAGGCTAATCCCGTAACCGTTGCTTCGAGTTTTGAGTTCCATGGGCTAACAAGGGAGGGAAAAGAGGTAACGCTGGACAGCAAAAAAGCTTTCCTGCCTCTTGACAAGGTCAGGTTGGAGAAGGGCATAACCAAGATTCTGAACCGGGAATCTCTTGTCCAGAAACAGGAAAAAGAGCTTGAATCTGCTTTCAAGCTCTTGAGCTTTCTTCCTGTGGATAATGCTTTCCTCAAAAAAAACGTGAGACTTTTGCTTCCTTATAAAAAAAATGCTGCTGTCGCAGACAAGGAAAAAGAGCTTCGCATACTGTTTGACTACCTGCTTGCGCAATATGAAGATAACCGCAAGAAAAAGCTTCACGGCGGTCCACCCATTGTTTCCATGAATCTTTACTTAACCAGGTGGGATTGGACCGATGTATCTCCACAAGAAGTTTTCCCCGAGAGCAAGCTGGTTTATTCCTCTGAGTACGGGTTGTCTGAAGATGAGTAGGAATTCTCAAAAATTGAGTTCTGTTTTTTCCGGCTTTTTCTTTAAGGATGCAGACCCCCGGAATCTTGGAATATGCAGGTTTCTTTTCTACGGAATCATCCTGTGTCTTTACCTTGAAAGAGATTTTTCCCAGTGGGCCAAGGTCCCCGATGTTCTCTGGCATCCGATATTTATCTTCGACTTTTTCCGTATCCCGGTCCTCTCCGCCGATATTCTCGGATTTCTGGGGATTCTCTGGCTCGCAAGTCTTTTGTTAAGTGCCCTCGGATTTCTTACGCGTCCAAGCACTGTTTGCTCTTTCTTGGTGGGCTTTTATCTGCTCGGGATGGAAAACAGTTTTGCCAAAACGCATCACATGGAATCATTGATGCTTGTAATATTCTGCGTTTTGTGTCTTTCCCGTTGTGGAGACGGTTTCTCGCTTGACGCAGTGTTTAAGCGGAGGTACGGGTGGTGGCCATTCGGGCGGAGTGTTAAAAGATCAAGCCCAGCGTATCGATGGCCGGTGAGATTGATCTGGGTAATGATCACGTTGGTTTTCTGCGCGGCCGGGATCTCGAAGTTAAGAAATCCCAATTTGGAATGGATTACTTCTGAGTACATGTCGACTTTGTTCATAAACAAGGGACTTGCGGGAGACAGAGTCGCCCCGCTCATAGGATGGCTGCCTTTTTGGCTTGGGAGCAAGGTCTGGCTATCTTCTTCTCTGGCTGGCGTGACCGTATTGCTTGAGTCCTGCGCTCCTTTGGCCCTGGTTAACAGGCATCTGAGGGCAGTTATAGTTCCGGGTCTGTTTTTTATGCTGTTGGGCTTCGGGATTATTATAGGAACCCCTTTTCCGCAGTGGCTTGCCGCATTTGTCTTCTGGGTGACGTGGGATGATCTTGTGGTCAGGCGGCCGGGTCTTTTTCGGGAATGGCGCGCCACATCTCGCTGAAAAGTTTTTCATATCCGGAGATCATCTTCTCTCTCGAGAAGTTCTCCGATCTTTTCTTCGCTTCTTCTTCCAAGTGTCGCCTCAGTTCTGCGTCTTCCAGTATTTTTAGGATTGCCTCCGCCATTTTTTGCGGATTCCTTATGGGAACGAGAATTCCGTTTTTCCCGTTCTCGATGATTTCGTTTGCACCGTGTTTGTGGTCCGTGGATATTACAGGCTTTCCCAAGGCCAAGGCCTCGAGGATAACGTTTGAGAGTCCTTCGTATAAGGAGGAACATGCGAAAATGTCGGCTTTCGCCACGTAGGGAAATGGGTTAGGGACCGTGCTGAAAAAATCCGTTTTGTCTCTTATTGAAAGTCTCTCTGAGAGTTCTTCCAGCTTTTCCTTTTTGCCATTTCCGATAATTATCAGTCGTGCGGATTTTACGCGGTTTACGATTTCGAGGGCCTCAAGGAGATAAGGAAAACCCTTCTGCTCGTCCTTTAAGTACCCCATTGCGAGTATGAGGGGCGCCTCAGCTCCAAGCCATTTGTGATTTTGCTCCTCTTTTGATTTTTCTCTTATATTCTCTATATCGATTCCGTTGTAAATTACCGCCACGTCGGAATCTAAACTGAAGACCTCTTTTACTTCGCAGGCTAGGCTGCTGGAATTAGCAACCACCTTGTCCGAAAGCTGTGCGCACAGTCGCCTGATCCGAAACAGAAGCGGTCTTTTTCTTAGAAGGAGCGTGTGTTCAAGGTTGTTCCCTTCAACCGAGACCGTTTTAACTTTCAGAATTTTCCCTATTATGGCGACTGGTATCTTGGGCCACTGCCTGCTGTAGAGCACATCCGGTTTTTCGGTCATTACGGCTCCAAAGAGTCTGAGTGTCCCGCAAATGATCCAAAGAAGCTTCAATCTTTCCAGAATCTTCATGGAGGATGGGGAGAGTATTTTTATGCTTTTATCGAGAGAATCTCTCAGATTCCCCTTGTCATAGAACAAAAAGACCGAGACTTCATATCCTCTCCGGTGGAAGCCGTTAGCGATATTAATTAGCTGTCTCTGGGCTCCTCCGGCCGCAAGGTTAGGAGAGACAAAAAGAATTTTTTTCGGGCGGATGTTAAATTTCTCACTCATATCTCAGAGCTTCTATTGGATTGAGCGCCGCTGCTTTTTTCGCAGGGTATATTCCGAAGACTATTCCTACTAGGGCTGAGAACAGAAAAGCCACGATTATGGACAGCACGGATATCTGGGTAGGCCAGCCGGTTATCGTCGAAGCCACCTTGGAGATCAGTATTCCGGCCGCTGTTCCTATCGCACCGCCTACAAGTGAAAGAAGTACTGATTCAATGAGAAACTGGACCAGTATGTTTTTCTCCTTGGCACCCACGGCGAGCCTGATTCCTATCTCCCTAGTCCTCTCTCCCACCGAGACGAGCATTATGTTCATTATCCCGATTCCTCCCACAACAAGTGATATCGATGCTATGCTTCCAAGAAGCACGGTAAGGATCCTCGAGACGTTCTTTATGGTCTTTATCTGCGTCTGTTGGGTTCTTACTGAAAAATCATCTTCCATTTCATTCTTGATCCCATGCTGTCTGCGCAGAACTTTTTCCACTTCCCCCTGGGCGAGAGCCAGGTCGTAGACGGGGTCTACGAAGATCGTGATTCTGTCAAGCGATCTGGTACCGACAAGCCTCTTCTGAACGGAGGTGTAGGGAAGCAGAACGATATCGTCCTGGTCTTTTCCGCCGGGAGTGGGACCGATCGGGGACATCACTCCGATAACCCTGTAGGTGTATTTGCCAATTCTCACGTTTTTCCCTATAGGGTTCTGGCTTCCGAACAGGTTTTCCCTCACGGTTTTTCCCAGCACGCAGACAAGGGCTGCTCCACGTACGTCGATTTCATTGAAGAACGTTCCTCTTTCTGGAAACCAGTCGTTTATGAATATGAAGTCTTTCCCTGTTCCTATTACTGCGGTAAAAACGTTTCTGTTTCCCGAGACGACGTTGGCGGTCGTGTTGGCTATCGCGGAGGCGTATTTGACCGATTCAAGATTTCTTATCGCTTCCACATCTTCTTTTGTAAGCGGCTTTACGTTTCCCGCGAGGAGGGTTTTTCCGCTTTTTGTAATTTTTCCGCTTTTTACTGCCAGGGAGTTAGCTCCGAGGGATGCAAGCTGTCCCTCTATCATTTTCTTTGCGCCGCCGGTTATCGATACAAGAGAAATTACCGCCGCGACACCTATGATTATTCCCAGGGTGGTAAGAAACGATCTCACCTTGTTGCTCCTTATGGCCCTGTAGGAGATATCGATTGAGAGGAGGGGATTCATTTGAGAGGTTTCATTTTGTTTCTGACGGAGTCAATTTCCTTGTTCTGCTAGCTGCTTTTTACAGGGCCGCTTCCAATTCTTGCCAAAATACGGTCTTCCAGATTTCTTTGTAAATCTTTAAGATTGTTTTTTCCCAAGCGATATGATAATACTGGCGAATGTCAAAATGCACTTTGTCTATTAAGTCTTTACGGC
>JAPOYE010000094.1 GCA_026706695.1 Candidatus Dadabacteria bacterium
ACAGAGGTCTATGGTAGAAGAGTCCAGTGCGTAGACAGTATCAGGAATATCCAGTGCGTTGTCATCGTCACGATAGAGCAAGCGGGCTTTACGGATAAGGTGCTGTGCGAAATCCGCGTAGTCTACCGCGTCAATCAACTTTGAACTACCGCGACAATCAAGATTGAACTCTGGGGATGGTGTCTGAAACGGAAGGAGGGCGTAGCCCGACTGGAGTTTCAGACACCATCCCGGGGGAAGAATTTCCTTCAGTGTTCGTCGCTGATTTGGTAAAGCCTTCTGTTCATTTTCTTTGAACAGGAGGTCTCAATGCCAGGTCAACACATAACGGATGAACAAAGGAGGAAGTTCATGAAACTCATCACCGAAGAAGAACTCACGGTAGAAACTGCTGCTGCCAAGTTGGGCTTCGGCCGCACATCAGGCTTTCAGATCAAAAAAGAGCTTAAGACCCAAGCTAAAAAGGAGAAAAAGCCCAGAGGGAGGCGTCGTCCGGACCCTCTTGAATCTATCTGGGACTCCCAGGTGCTTCCTATTCTTCGCAATTCCCCCGGAATAAGGCCCTCCGCGGTGTTCTACGAGCTTCTGCGCAACAATCCAGAGCTTTCGCCGGGGATTCGCCGCACCCTTGAGAGGCGCATAAGGGACTGGAGAGCGGAGTTCGGCCCCGATAAAGATGTCATCTTCCGCCAGAACAAGGAAGCGGGACACCTGGGCATCTCGGATTTTACCAGGATGAGAGATGCCGGGGTCACAATCAAGAGAAGGCCGTTTGACCACCGGCTCTATCACTTCCGGCTTCCGTGGTCAGGCTTTGTCTACGCAATCGTGGTGGAGGGAGGAGAGAGCTTCACTGCGTTCTCCCAGGGGCTCCAGGGTGCTCTTCAGACTCTGGGCGGAGCTCCCGCGGAGAACCGTACCGACTCACTCTCGGCGGCGTTTCGCAACCTTACAAAGGATCAGGCAAAGGACATGACCAGAAGATATGAGGAGCTTTGCGCCCATTACGGCATGGAAGCTACGAGAAACAACAGGGGCGAAGCGCATGAGAACGGAGCAATAGAGGGAGCCCACGGTCATCTTAAAAAGGAGATAGCTGACGCTGTCTTGCTTCGGGGGTCCTCGGACTTTGTGGATATAGAGGAGTATAGAGACTTCATCGCAGAGGTTGTCTCGAACATAAATGCCCGCAGAGTGGAGCGCATAGAGGCCGAGAGACGGACTCTCAGACCCCTTCCCTCGAATTCCGCGCCCTGGTATGAGCGTCACAGTGTGGTGGTGACCTCATCAGGCGGCTTTCTGCTAAAAGGAGTGTTCTACACCGTTCCCTCGCGCCTTATAGGGCACCGTCTCGACGTTCGTCTCCATGATTCAGGCATTGAGCTGTACTTCGGGGGCCGTCATCAGCTGACGTTGCCGAGGAAGCGCAGAGACGGCGATAAGACCATTCACTGCGTCAGCTACCATCACGTGATTCACAGTCTCAAGAAAAAGCCCGGAGCGTTTATGAATCTGGTGTACCGAGACGAGCTGTTTCCAAGGGAGGAGTACAAGCGGTGCTTTGAGCTTGCGCTTTGTGTTGTGGGGCGTCTAGGGGCTTGCAGGATGATCGTGAAGCTTCTCGCGCTGGCCCATGAGCAAAGCTGCGAAGAGCAGCTGGCCATGGCCATGAGAGACAGTCTGAATTCCGGAAAACTGCCCGACATGGACACACTCGAGGAGCGTTTTGTTATGAAAGCGGGGCCGATGAGGGAAGTAGACGTCCAGGCGGGGGATCTTTCAAGCTATACGCCGCTGTTTGGAGTTATTGAAGAAAAAGGAGGAAAGAAATGAACGACAAACAAAACACAAGAATCGATTCTGTGGGACTTACCCTGATGTTCTCCGAACTCAGGATGCCTGCCATAAAGAACACCTGGGAACAGTTCGCAGAGAGGGCTGACAAGGAGGGGTGGCCGGCGGGGAGACTGCTCTGGGCCCTTGCCGAACTCGAACTTGCGGAGCGAGGGCGCAGGAGAATACAGCGCCACCTCGCCGAGGCTCATCTGATAGCGGGCAAGAGCCTTGACAGCTTCGACTTCTCCGTGGTCCCCACAATATCCCCCTCAAGGGTAAGAGCGCTTGCTTCAAATGATTCGTGGCTCAAAGGAGGTCACAACGTGATAATCTTCGGACCTCCGGGGGCGGGGAAGAGCCATCTTGCTTCAGCCATAGGGCTTGCGCTTGTGGAAGGGGGCAAAAGGGTTATGTTCACCCGTACCACGGACCTTGTGCAGAGACTCCAGATGGCCCACAGAGAGCTTCGTCTGGAGAATGTGCTTGAGCGCCTCAACCGTTATGACCTGCTGATTCTCGATGATCTTGCGTACGTACGCAAGGATCGAGACGAAACCAGGGTGCTGTTTGAACTCATATCGAACCGTTATGAAAGCAGATCGCTGCTTATTACTGCGAACCAGCCCTTTGAGGAATGGAAAAACGTGTTTCCTGACGAAAATACGGCTGTGGCGGCTGTGGACAGGCTTGTGCATCACTGCGTAATCCTTGAAATGAACGTAGAGAGCTACAGGTTGCGTCATGCTATGGAGAAAAAAAAGGAGGAAGTGAAGAAAAAACGAGGGAGGCCCGCGAAATACGCTACCGAGAACAACTCGAAGGGTCCGACCTCGAAAACTGAGAATTGATATCTGTCAGATATGCCGGTATCGTCTCACAATCAGCGACACACAGAGTTCAATCCTGATTGTCGCAACAGTTCAATCTTGATTGTCGCGCTATATAGATTTGCCAGTTGCGAACTTTGTTTGCATTGGCAAGGGTGTTACGTGATACGGAACCTTTGATTCCTATATGGTAGAGTCGTGCTTGTTGGGCCCGGAGGCATGATTCTACATCACGAAGGCTTTCTCTGCAGGTAAGCTGGGCAAAGGCCATGCAGCGATACTGCTCCGCGCAGAAGAATGATTTGACTTTATGATTGCCGTTGTAACGTTTTACGTATCTGTGGAAGGTGTCCCACGGAAGATGATCCATGAGCTGAGAGAAAACCAGTTTCCCCGTGTACACGATATCTGCCTCCTGTTATGCTGATAGATACAGGTATCATGGGAAAACAGATTTTGGACTTCAAGTCAGACGCATCTATTAATGGCTGTTTTGTCGCTGTAATCAAGTGGTTACAATACACTCAACTCAAAACGTTGGGACAGTAGTGAATTATCCTGAATTCTCAACTATAGGGAGTGAAGTTACATCCAAGATGAGTTTCATTCCATATTTCCGTGCTTTTTCGCAGCAAGTCAAGCAGTTTTGTCATCATTGATGTTTTGAAGAAGGAAGACATTTCTGCAGCAATTCCCACTAACTGCCAATAATGTTGAGATTTTTCGACCATGTTGAAAAACCCTTTAGAATAAAGGGGATACAGGTTTTACCTTCGTACATTTTGCCCTTGAAAACAGGGTGAAAGCTTACGAAAATGCAACATCAGAAGCTTCAAAAAATCTAAAAATATCAGTAAAATACAAAACTAGTGGGAATTCCTGACATTTCTGTGAGTTCGGCTTATGTTCACGGTGTGCTTAAGGATGCGGGGATTGGGAAGCTTGCGCGAAGATCCCTTGATCCTGAATTCCCAACTGCAGAAATTGACATGACACTTTGAGGAGGGGGTCAGAGATATTCCTCAGACCTTCATCGATTAGGTCCTTTTCTGAATCCGCCATAACAAGACCTCCTATGCATTAATAATCAGTTTCCTCATCTCCGTGGAGGCGGACAACAGTGGATCTATTGAATTTGTTACCTTTGAAAGCAGTATTGCTCCTTCTATCTGAGAGATGAGCAATTTTGCTACATTTTCAGGGTCGACATCTTCTTTAAAGAAGCCCCGCCCCACTCCCTCTTCAAGGCAGAGTTGAAACGCCTTATGCCATTCCGTGAAGAAATGGTTCAAAGCTGAGCGGAAGTTCTTGTTTGAGCTTTGTTCCAAGGCCAAGTTCCCGAAAAAGCAACCTGCGTATAAATCTTCGGAGAACAGAGAGGTTTGAAGAGAAATTGCTTTTTCGTAGAAGCTGTCGAGACGTTCAAGGGGATTCAGGCGACGGTTGAGGAGAGTTTTTGTCAGCATCTTGTCCCTGAACGTCAAACTTGTTTTTCTGATTGTTGCCAGCGCCAGCGCCTCTTTGCTGGAGAAGTAGTAGTAGAAATTACTTCTGCAGACCCCGGACTCTTTCATTATCATGTCGATTGACGTTCCCTCGTAGCCGTGGAGGTGAAACAGCCGGCTGGCAATCTGTATCAGTTTATCTTTATTGTTCATAATCTTAAAAAAAGGGTGGTATGAGACAAGAAAAGGTTACAGATAGAAGCAACAATTCTGCCGACCCCTTAAGCACAGCCCCTTATCCTAAACAAGTATCTCTTGCAACGCAATACTTTTTCTGAGAACTAAAAAAGTTAATAGGATTATTCAGTTCTAATTTATGGGCACTTCTAAAAATACCCTCATATTCCAGTTAGACTTCAAGCAGGGAGAGATTCCCAGAGAGTGGAAGAAAAGCGCGCTCAGAAGGATACCGACACGAGATGGACAAAGAAGCGGGGGGCGAGTTATTACGAAAAGACATGCGATACAAAATCCCCCTGACCTCGAAACCTCCCATGCGTCCCGGTCCTTTTACGGAGGAGCTTCAACCTGCACAGCGGATATTCCGTTATTGTCCGGCGTTTTTCCCTGAACACGCATCCTGTCGCCTTCTCCGGGAAACCGTAACAAGCAGCAGACAGGATATGATCAGAAGCAGGTTAAACGCGGCGCTAAACGGCCCGCTTCCACCCGCTCCATCAGAAGCAACCGAACACCCCCCCCCACCGCTTTCTTCCTCCTCCATAACCGGAGGTTCGGGAATCTTAACGAAAACCCCGAAAAGGGACGGCAGAGATGATGTGTCCCCGCACACGCATTCCACACCGTTAACCGTATCCATTCTCGACCCTGAAACAGGTCCCCATCTCCCGCTCTCGTAACGGTAAAGCCCGGGCATTGACTCCTCGCCATCCACATCGTCAACCGTCTCTATGTTTGACATCGAAAAAGACCCCGAACCCTCTTCCTGGTAACGGTAAAGATAAGACGCTGACTCCCCGCCGTCCTCCGGGGCGGGCAGACACACCGTCACGGTCTCACCCTCCCCAAGCATGTATTCATCAAGACCGACTTCCGCCACAAACCCTTCAAGACTGAGTCCTTCGGGCAGTTCTTCTTCCGAAGGAACGCTTAGATCAATGGTAACAGTCTCGACACTCCCAACAAGGGAGGAAGGAAGAATGATTGACGGCACGTCATCCGGTGGCCCTTCACCCTCGGGGACGCTTAACTCTATTGCAGTATACTTTCCATCCTCTCTACTGATCACGACCAAGCTTGTATCCACGCAGCCAGGACTTATGGCCAATCCTTCCTCCCCCCTGTCTTCTTGCAGACCCTCACAGTCGGATTCCGGTGGCGGTGGTGGTGGCGGTGGCGGCGGTAGTGGCGGTGGTGGCGGTAGTGACGGCGTCGAGGTGGTTCCGCTAAGCTGGTTGTTGTCGAGCCACAACCTCGTAAGTCTGGTCAGGCTCCCAAGCTCAGGCGGGATGGTTCCGCTAAGCTGGTTGTTGCGGAGATCCAACGCCTTAAGCTGGGTCAGGCTCCCAAGCTCAGGCGGGATGGTTCCGCTAAGCTTGTTGTTCTCGAGCCACAACCACGTAAGTCTGGTCAGGCTCCCAAGCTCAGGCGGGATGGTTCCGACAAGATTGTTGCTGCCGAGCAACAAATGCGAAAGGTAGTTGGTCAGGCTCCCAAGCTCAGGCGGGATGGTTCCGCTAAGCTGGTTGTTCTCGAGATGCAAATACCAAAGCTGGGTCAGGTTCCCAAGCTCAGGCGGGATGGTTCCGCTAAGCTGGTTGTTCTCGAGATGCAAATACCAAAGCTGGGTCAGGTTCCCAAGCTCAGGCGGGATGGTTCCGCTAAGCTGGTTGTTCTCGAGATGCAAATACCAAAGCTGGGCCAGGCTTCCAAGCTCAGGCGGGATAGTTCCACTAAGCTGGTTGTTCTCGAGATGCAACGAGCTAAGGCTGGTCAGGCTCCCAAGCTCAGACGGGATGGTTCCGCTAAGCTGGTTGTGGCTGAGATGCAAATCCTCAAGCTGGGCCAGGCTCCCAAGCTCAGACGGGATGGTTCCGCTAAGCTTGTTGCGGTTGAGACACAGAGCAATGACTGCAGAACCTTGAGCAATAACTCCATGCCAGCTGTCTAGATTGCTGGTACCCCAATTGCATTTTTTGGTCCAGTTCGGACCTCCCGCGTTGCAATAAAACCTCTTAAGCACATCCGCATCGGTAGCATTCGAGGATGGAAATCTAAATGTACTACAGTCTATCTGCGCCTGTGCGTCTGTACTACACTGTGCGTCTGTACTACACCGCGCCTGCGCGTCTCCCGAGAGCAGTGAAAACGCAAACACAAAAAAGACCAAAACAAGAACTTTGCCCGAGACGGAAAAAGAATGTCTTATTCTTCCGCTGACGCGGGCCGCGCCGCGAAGCAACGCGCGCGGACTAAATGGAGGGATGCCGGAATCATCTGAAAATTCATTTCTCTTCACAATCACTCTCATAAAGACACCTCTAAAAAGGGCCGGCAGGAGGCATTCACGAGGAGGTGTAACAACAGTAGGAATCCAACTGACCCCTTTTGTCTATTCCTTTTCCTGAGTGAAAAACCTCTCTATTTTGCGCACCATGTCCGGTCCGGCTTCATCATCGAACGCGTTTGAATCTATCCTTATTCCCTGGAGGGCAACGCAGGGACCCTTCTTGTAAGTATCCTTGTCTACCCTCGCTATGATGTAATGAACCATTCTGTCAATCAATAAAAAAAAATTCCATGACAAGACCTCCGTGTTTAGTAATAAGGGACCGGAAGTGTTAGTAATCACAATAAGCCGGCATAGGTAAGAAGACAAGACTTTTTTCGACTTCCAAAAAGTTAATTGGACCGGTTAATTCTAAATTAGAACTGACCTATAACCAGATTGCCACGGCAGTTATCACTTCCCCGGTTTCGGGGTCAAACGCCAAACCGTGCTTTTTCAGCATGCGAATCCACCGAGGCGCGTTGCGTGCAACTATCAAAGCCTCGTAATCCAGTACCCTCGTAGTAATAAGGCTTCATGTCCCTGAGTACAGCGTAAACGATTCGCAGCAACTTGTGGGCAGAAGCCACAATTGCCCTTTTGTACCCCCGCCTTATCGATAGAAAGTGAACCATAAAGGTGGAACGGCAAGGCTTTTGTCTACCCGTGAGCATCCAGAAAAGAACACAGACTGACCAGCGGTATTGTGTCGGTTTCAGAATAAGGACAAAAAACTATCATGTTTGACACTCAGGGTCGCAAAATCCGTAAGTCTTGATTCTCGCAACAACATGGAATGCCTCTGCTGAACAGAACCCGGCTACTTGGTCTCCGTTCGAGACAGTTCTTACAGCATCAACATAACCTCAAACACAAGCCTGCCGTCTTCTCCGGGAAACCGCAACAACAAGACAGGATATGATCAGAAGCAGGTTAAACGCGGCGCTTCGCGACCCGCTTCCACCCGCTCCATCAGAAACAACCGAACATCCCCCACCGCTTTCTTCCTCCTCCATAACCGGAGGTTCGGGAATCTTAACGAAAACCCCGAAAAAAGACGGCAGAGACGATGTGTCCCCGCACACGCATTCCACACCGTTAACCGCATCCATTCTTGATCCTGAAACAGATCCCCAGCTCCCCTCTCGCGGTCGTAACGGTAAAGCCCGGGCATTGACTCCTCGCCACCCGCATCGTCAACCGTCTCTATGTTTGACATCGAAAAAGACCCCGAACCCTCTTTCTGGTAACGGTAAATATAAGACGCTGACTCCCCGCCGTCCTCCGAAACGGGCAGACACACCGTCACAGTCTCACCCTCCCCAAGCGTGTATTCATCAAGACCGACTTCCGCCACAAACCCTTCAAGACTGAGTCCTTCGGGCAGTTCTTCTTCCGAAGGAACGCTTAGATCAATGGTAACAGTCTCGACACTCCCAACAAGGGAGGAAGGAAGAATGATTGACGGCACGTCATCCGGTGGCCCTTCACCCTCGGGGACGCTTAACTCTATTGCAGTATACTTTCCATCCTCTCTACTGATCACGATCAAGCTTGTATCCACGCAGCCAGGCCTTATGGCCAATCCATCCTCCCCCCTGTCTTCTTGCAGACCCTCACAGTCGGATTCCGGCGGTGGTGGTGGCGGCGGTGGTGGCGGCGGCGGCGGTGGCGGCGGCAATGTACATCCACTGATAAACCTAATACCCTTAAACCACTTACTGAACTCCGGGTTGTCCTTCGGCTCGCTCACCCCTGTGCACTCTACGTTGAGTGTCTCAAGACCAGACAGTTCCATAAGCCCTACCGGAAGCTCTCCGGTAAGACCGCGGTTCCCTGAAAGATTCAACCACGTAAGGCTGCCCAGGCTTCCAAACTCAGACGGTATGCTTCCATCCAGGTTGTTGCTGTTGAGTTCCAACTTAGTGACCTTAGTGGGGTCTTCTGTATCAACAATAACCCCATACCAGCTGTCCAGGTCGCTGGCACCCCAGTTGTCTGTGTTTGTCCATGAGCTGCCTTTCGTGTCGCAATAGAGCTTCGTAAGCACATCCGCATCGGTAGGATTCGAGGATGGAAATGTAAATGAATCACAGTCTATCTGCGGTTGCTGCGCCCGCGCATCTCCCGCGAGAAGAAAAAACGCAAACGCAAAAAAGATAAGAACAAAGACTACACCCGAGGCGGGAAAAGAATCTCTTATTCTTCCGCTGACGCGGGCCGCGCCGCGAAGCAACACACGCGGACTAAATGGGGAGGGGGGTGCTGGGATCATCTGAAAATTCATTTCTCTTCATAATCACGCTCATAACTTCATCATCCCGAAATAAAGAACAAAGTGCTGCGTAGCACACTTTTAGCAGTTTTACCAGTACCTGTAGAGGTTTCAAATTTGAGCGGTTTTTGTATAAAACCTAGATTTGTTTTATAATGGTATCATTGTATTGAGAACTCAGACTTCGGAGCAAAAACCTCTCTATTCAAGGATAAACCCCAATGGATGCAATTGTTGATCTGTTTACCAAGGGTGGAATATATATTTTCCCCCTGATTTTATGTTCCATATTTGGACTTGCGATTTTTCTTCAGAAGCTTCATCTCCTTCAGAGGAAAAAGCTTCTCCCCGAGGAATTTCTTTCAAACCTATACAAGACTGTCGAGACAAAGGGGCTTGAAGAAGCAAAAGCCCTTTCCGCATCAAACGATTCCGCGGTAGCCAAAATGGCTCTCGCGGCCGCGCAAAACTCAGGCAAATCGAAGGCGGAAATGCACGAAGCCATTGAGGCAGTCGGAAAAACCGAGGCGCAGGGTCTTGAAAAATATATTGAGACTCTGCTTACCATAAGCAGTATAAGCACCCTTATCGGGCTTCTCGGAACGATATCCGGCATGATAAAGGTGTTCGCCGTCATATCGGAGAAGGATATAGTGGATCCGCCTTCACTCGCGGGAGGCATCTCGGAAGCCCTTTATACTACGGCCCTGGGACTCACGATAGCGATCCCGGCGCTCATAGCCTACAAGTACACCGATGGGAAATTCAGGGAGATAATCTCCGAGCTTGAAGATGAAGGCAAGAAAATACTCGAAGCTTTCTCCGCGAAGGCATCCCTATGAGATTCACACAGAGAAAAGATTCCAGAAGATCCGGCATAGATCTCGCCCCTATAGTTGACGTGGTCTTTAACCTCCTTATCTTCTTTGCTCTTACGCTCAATTTCGCCATATCGAGCGGCATAAAAGTCAACCTCCCGAAAGCAACCGGCGAAATCGTTGAGATAAAAGACGTAAACATACACATTTCCAAAGACGGAAAAGTTTACTTCAACGACGTGCTTATGCGCTCCGCCAACTCCCTGAAGCGGGAGTTTCAGAAGATACCCAACAAAGATACCCTGGTAATAATAAGGGCGGACTCCCAAGCTATGCACGGCCCGGTGGTAAGCACCATGGATCTGGCAAAGACCCAGGGGTTCTCGAAAATAGCAATCGGAGTTGAACCGAAGCGATAAAACTTCCCTGTAATCGCTTCCCCGGCAACCCTGACGGTAACAAGTAAAATTGAATTCAACGAAAAGCGCCTTAGCCTCGCTTACAGACCTCATAACAAGATTCTTCATCCTCTGGATAATTCTGTTCTCAGCCGTAGCATACTTTTTCCCCTCCGTTTTCCGGGATCTCGGATTCCTCATAGTGCCCATGCTCGCGGTGATAATGTTCGCCATGGGCATAACGCTCAGAACGGATGACTTCAGAAGAGTTTTTTCAAGACCGCTTGAGATCCTGACAGGCGTTTTCACTCAATACGCCGTGATGCCTCTTTTGGGTTTTCTCCTTGTCCTTGCCTTCGATACACCTCCCCTTGTCGCCGCGGGGGTCGTTCTCGTAGGTTCATGCCCCGGAGGAACGGCGTCAAACGTGATCACCTATCTGGCAAGGGGCGATCTCGCGCTTTCCGTAACTCTGACTTCGGTCTCGACGCTCCTTTGCCCGTTTTTCCTGCCAGCGCTCATGTACGTTTACGCGGGAAGATGGATAGATGTTCCGGTCGCCGATCTTTTTATCTCCGCGCTTCAGATAGTACTGCTGCCGATCCTGCTCGGAGTGGTATTGAGGAAGCTGCTCGGGAGAAAATCAGAGGCCGTCCTGCCCTTTCTGCCCTCAGTATCGTCTCTTGTTATAGCTTTTGTGGTGGGAATAATAGTGGCTCTGAACGCGGAGTCCATAAAAACCATCGGCGCGGTGGTTTTCCTCATAGTAATAATCCATAACGCCCTCGGTCTCACATGCGGTTATCTTATAGCGAAGGCAATGGGTTTCGGAGAAAGCAGCGCCAGGGCGATATCCGTTGAGGTGGGAATGCAGAACTCGGGGCTCGCGGCAGCTCTTTCCCAGATACATTTCGGCTATCTCTCGGCCCTTCCCGCCGCGCTTTTCAGCATCTGGCACAATATCTCGGGCGCAGCTATAGCCTGGTTATGGAGAACCAGAAAGATTAAAGATTAATGAACAAAACCGATAAAAAGGAAAAACTTCCCATAAAGGGCTATCTCTTTCTGATAGCCACCGCTTTTTTCACGGCGCTTTCCTACGCAATAGGTAAGGCGCTTGAGCGAAGCGACCTTCACCCCGAGACCACCACTTTTTTCTGGTTCTTCGGGGCCTTTGTGGTCGCCTTAATCCTGTTCCCCTTTCTTCACTCGCAGAGAAAGGAACTCAGAAGAATCCGGGAGTACCGCGCCATTTTCATCTGGAGTTCCATTATAACCTCGGCGGGGGCCGCCTTGTGGATGGTTGCGCTCTGGACGATCGGGCCGGCCCTTACCTCGTTCCTGATGAAGGCACAGACGCTCTTCGCGCTTCTGCTCGGCATAATCTTTCTCGGTGAAAGGCTCAACAAGGGGGAGAGCGTAGGAATAGCCATGACGGTGGCCGGCGGAGCGGTGGTCGCCTACCAGAGAGAGGATTATCTAATTTTCGGAACCGCCATGGCCCTCGGGGCCGCGTTCTTATATTCCTTTCTGTCTTTCATGGTAAAGAAAATAGCGCAGAATCTGAACATGCTCACAGTGGCGACGCTAAGAACCCTGGGAGTCTCCATAGTACTTTTCATTTACCTAATACTCACCGGGACATTTGAGCCTCCAAGCCTGAAACAGGCACTCGTGATGGCATGCGGAGGTGCGTGCGGAGCGTATATAGCAAAAGGAAGCCAGTTTCACGCCATAAAGCTTCTCGACATCTCACGAACAACCGCCGTCATGCCGATGGAATCGATCTTCGTGCTGATCCTCGCGCATGTTTTCTTCGACGACCTGCCGTCGGTTACCAAACTTCTCGGCGGAGCGTCAATAATCGTCGGGGTCGTCTTCCTCGTGCTTTTCCGGGGACAGAAAAACGACATTCTCGGCAAGTGAATCCTAGCCGGAACCGGAGAAATCCGTTCTGAGTTCCCTTCTCATCCGATGCCTCTGCTCGGCCAGTTCAACAAGCATCTCGAGCATCTCCCCAACGCAAAGCCCGCTTGCCTCCCAGAGTTTCGGATACATGCTTATGGGAGTAAACCCGGGAATTGTGTTTATCTCGCTTACAAACACCTGGTCCGTATCAGCGTCAACCAGAAAATCCACCCTCGCCATACCGGTGCAGCAAAGAGCAGCATAGGAAGCAAGAGCGAGGGTTCTGATCCTCTCCTGAGTCTCGGGGTCGAGGTCGCATGGAATCCGGAATTGCGTTGACTCGTCGTGGTACTTCTTTTGGTAATCGTAAAAGCCTCCTTCCACGACCAGTTCTCCCGGAACCGACGCCTGCGGATCCTGATTCCCTATTACGCTTACCTCAATTTCCCTTAGATTCTTCACGGCCCTCTCAACGATCACCCTCTCAGAAAAATCAAAAGAGGCCTCCACCGCTTCGGCAATTGCCTCAGGAGAATCCACCCTTGAAACTCCCACGCTTGAACCCAGGTTTGAGGATTTAACAAAGCAGGGAAATCCTATTTCGTCTTCTATGCGGCGGAGAACTGCTTCCTTGTTGCTTTGCCAGTCTGTTCCCGAGAAACCGAAAAACGGGACAACCGGGATACCGTTATCCCTGAGGATTGCCTTTGAGACTATTTTGTCAATGCAGAGCGAAGATCCAAGCAGGTCCACTCCCACGCAGGGAACACCCATAAGATCGATAAGACCCTGTACCGATCCGTCCTCGCCGAAGGTTCCGTGAAGAACGGGGAAAACGGCGTCCACGGAAAAAATCTCCTTTATCTCTCCGTTGACTATTTCAGCGAAACGACCGGGGGGAGAGCCGTAGAGCATGGGGACGATCTCGGAGTCGGGAACCACGGCCGGAGGATGCCCTTCCTGCCAATTCTCAAGAACGGCCCTCTGCCATCTGCCATCTTTCGAGATTAAGAGCGGCAGCAGAGAAAATTTTGAAGGATCGAGGTTGCTGATGATAAATTTTGATGAAACAAGCGACACTTCATGCTCAACCGAAACACCGCCGAAAAGAACCGCTATCGTTTTTCTGCTCAAGTTGTAACCCCCGGCATGCTTTAAGGAAAAGATTTCATGGAAAACTCTGAAAAAATAAGGGAATTACATACATAAATAAAAACATGATTCTTTATAGATTACACAAGCACAAAAAATCTTGTTCAGACATGATTTGGATATCTACACCCCTTTTAATCAATTCTTCTGCTTTCCTGTGTTTAGAACTCTTCTCGTATCCCCCTAGTTTTCTTTCATCTTGAATTCCCACAACAAGAATTGTGACATTGCGACTAACGGAATTAACCACATCGCAACCGACGGTGCTTGCAATATCTGCAAGTTGATGCCTCGGAATGCTTGCCGAACCAGTAAACACCACGACCTCACCGTATAATGCCCCGTCTTCATTTCCCTTTCTCTTAATCGACCTCTTTTGTCTAGGGAAAATTGGTTTTTTTGATAACGAAAACCAATCATTTATGTTTGTATTCGTAGATTTTAAAACATTCTTTACAATAATTGCACAGGCTTTAGCATCCTCCAGTGCGTCATGATGGTTAAATTGAATACCTAGGTCGCTTGCAACGTTCTCAAGTCCATATCCCCGCTTTCCATAACGGTCAGGATACGCTCTCCGAACCATTTTTGCACTATCAAGATAAGAGGTTTTGCATGGCTCAAGACCATAGCGAAGAAAGCTTTGCTCCAAAGCAACTCGGTCAAAAGAAGTGTGGCTAACTACAATGGAATCTGATAAGTGTTTTTTTAGGGTTGGATATACTTCAAAAAAAGTGGGAGAATTTTCAACCATAAGGTCATCAATCCCATGTATGTCAATATTCCAAGGATCGAACCAATCTTCCGGGTTAATTAGGGATTCCCATTCTCCCGCTATTTTTCCACCTTCAACACAAACAATGCCAATTTGACAAATACTATCACGACTTGCATTGGCTGTTTCTATATCTAAAACTTTATACATAATTACCTTTTCCGTGTTTATAATGCCATATCATCAATTGTCTGGAATCAAAACTACGTGTTGGAGTAGTTAGTGTCTGTCAGAAAACCCCTTTCTCCGTCGATTTTCCGACAGAATTCCAGACG
>JAPOYE010000095.1 GCA_026706695.1 Candidatus Dadabacteria bacterium
CATATAATGAAATTCTGGAGCAATGTGAAAATCGGAACCACGCAGTCTCAGAGGAAGCTTTTCCAGAGAATAGAAGGAGCTAAGCGTAAGCTCGGGATAACTGCCGCCCGCATGGAAGACGACGACATAAGCCGTCTTGCGGACCATTTCGGCGTTAAGGAAGAGGAAATCTCCGAGATGCAGGTCCGTGCTTCCAAAAGGGATCTTTCCCTTTCGGAACATCCCGCCGGGGACAACTCCTCGGCCACTTACGGGGAAATGCTCCCTGACCCGTCGGATAACCAGGAGCAGGTGCTAAGCGAACTCGGATTTGACAGCCTTGCCAGGGAGAATCTGCGCGAAGCTCTCGAGACGCTTTCAGAGAGGCAGAAAAAAGTAATAAACGAGAGGTATTTCACTGAACCTCCAAGAAAACTCCACGAAATAGCCCGTGACCTCGGGGTTTCCCAGGAGAGGGTAAGGCAGATACAGGCCGAGTCTATAGGGAAACTCAGGGGATACATGGCCGAAAAACTTGAAATTCACCCGTAATAAGAAGAAAAATCAGGAGGAATTAAATGGCTTCTAAGATAATAGGAATAGACCTTGGAACAACCAATTCATGTATAGCCATCGTTGAGGGCGGCGAGCCGAAGGTGATAATCAACGAGGAAGGCACGAGAACCACCCCTTCGGTAGTCGCGTTTCTAAAGGACGGAGAAGAAGTTCTGGTCGGCGGACCGGCGAAACGCCAGGCTGTCGCCAACCCCGAAAACACCGTCTACTCTACCAAGAGACTCATGGGCAGGAGATTTGAGGAAATATCGAGCGAAGCGGAGAGCCTTGCCTACGGTGTCGTAAAATCAGGCAATGCGGACGCCTGGGTAGAGGTAGAGGGAAAACAGTATTCTCCCCCGCAGGTCTCTGCGCACGTGCTTATGAAGCTTAAGAAGGCAGCAGAGGATTACCTGGGTTCCGAAGTCACCGAAGCCGTTATCACGGTTCCCGCTTATTTTAACGACAGCCAGCGCCAGGCCACAAAAGACGCCGGGAAGATAGCCGGCCTTGACGTAAAGCGCATAATAAACGAGCCGACCGCCGCGGCGCTTGCCTACGGATTCGACAAGAAGAAAGAGGGGATGATAGTCGTCTACGATCTCGGAGGCGGAACTTTTGACGTATCGGTGCTTGAGGTCGGAAACAACGTTATAGAGGTTAAGTCCACAAACGGCGATACCCATCTCGGCGGAGACGATTTTGACAAGAGAGTCATTGATTACATCATCTCCGAGTTCAAAAAGGACTCAGGAATAGACCTCGGGGCGGACAAGATGGCCGTTCAGAGGCTGAGGGAAGCCGCCGAGAAGGCCAAGATCGAGCTTTCAAACACCGTGGAGACTGAAATTAACCTGCCGTTTATAACGGCCGACGCAAGCGGTCCTAAGCACCTAGTGATGAAGATAACGCGCTCAAAGTTCGAGCAGTTGATCGAAGATCTCATAAAGGGCACGCTCAAGCCCTGCGAGCAGGCCCTTAAGGATGCCGGGCTTCGCTCGGGCGAGATAGCCGAGGTAATACTGGTCGGCGGATCGACCAGAATTCCGCTTGTGCAGAAAGTCGTTACGGATTTTTTCGGAAAGGACCCGAGCAGGGGGATAAACCCGGACGAGGTGGTCGCCATGGGGGCCGCGATACAGGCGGGCGTGCTTGGAGGAGACGTGACCGACATGCTTCTCCTCGACGTGGTACCGCTCTCACTGGGCATAGAAACTCTCGGAGGGGTCATGACCACCATCATCGAGAGAAACACGACCATTCCCACCAAGAAAAGCCAGATATTCACCACTGCGGAGGACAACCAGAACTCGGTTGAAATCCACGTGCTGCAGGGAGAGCGGCAGATGGCTGCCGATAACAGGACGCTTGCTAGGTTCATTCTGTCTGGCATTCCCGCGGCGGCTAGGGGCATTCCGCAGATAGAGGTAACTTTCGACACCGACGCCGACGGAATACTCCATGTTTCCGCTAAGGACAATGCGACTCAGAAGGAGCAGAAGGTGAAGGTCGAGGCCTCAAGCGGGCTCAGCGGCGACGAGATCGACTCCATGGTCGAGGAAGCCGAGAAGATGTCCGAGAAGGACAAGGAGAAAAGCGAGCAGGTTCAGAAGAGAAATCAGCTTGACGAGCTTGTCTACAGGACCGACAAGAGTTTCCAGGAGCTTGGCGACGGCCTCTCTGACGATGAGAAAAAGGAGCTTGAACAGGCCCTTGAAGAGGGAAGAGAAGCCCTTAAGTCGGATGACCTGGGCAAAATTGACCTCGCGACGGAGAAAATAACCGCTGTCTCTCACAAGCTAGCGGAACTGATGTACAAAAAACAGCAGGAAGAAGCCTCTGCAGGCGCCGGGGAGGGTGGAGCTGAGGGCCAAGCCTCCGAGCAGGGAAACTCGACCTCGGGCGACGACGTGATAGACGCCGAATTTACCGAACAGAAATAAGGGGTGGTGGGACGTAGAAGTGAACCCCAGAAACTGAACTCGGGGCAAGTTGCATTTAGTATTTGAAAACACATAGAGAAACTAAATGGCCAGAAAAATTTTCGTTTCCTATAAACATTCTGATAACTCTGTCAAATCTATTAATGGCCAAGGAACAGCGCGTGCTTATGTTGATAAGCTGATTGAGTTGTTCGAGGGCGACGAAATTTATAAGGGAGAAGGCGATGAAGATCTAAGCGATTTCAAAGATGAAACGATTGCCGATCACTTAAAAGATAAAATATATGACAGCAGTTTAACGCTTGTACTTATCTCCCCACAGATGAAAGAGGCATACAAAAAAGAATCTGATCAATGGATTCCTTGGGAAGTCGCGTATTCACTGAAAGAGATTACAAGGAATAACCGGACAAGCAGAACAAACGCAATACTAGGGGTTGTCTTGCCAGACTGGAATTCATCATATAGTTACTATCTTGAAGAAAATACCTGCCCCTTTTGTGACTGCAGAACACTGCACACTAACAAACTGTTTCAAATATTGAGAGATAATATGTTCAATATCAAACAACCTACTTACAGTAACTGTCCATACCATTATGGAAATCCCGTCTATATGGGACATTATTCCTACATCGATTCAGTCAAGTGGGAAGACTTTTTGTGCGACAAAGAAAAGTATCTCGAAACAGCTTTGGACATAAGAGAAAAAATAAATGATTACAATATTACGAAAATTGTAAAAGATACTTAGAGAAATTGAATAATACAGATAAGAAGAATAGCGTAATAAAACACTTGGAAATGACGCAAGCCGTCATTAACCGGTTGGGAAGCAACTCTTTCCTGCTTAAGGGATGGAGTATGACTATAATCGCTTTATCAATAGTGTTAACCGCTAGATACGGACTGCAACATCCCTATATTATTCTAGCCTTCTTCCTTCCCGTCCTAGGTTTCTGGTTGCTTGACGGCTATTTCCTCTGGCAGGAGCGGCTCTTTCGGAAAGTGTATGATGAAGTCAGACAGAAAAACGATACTGACTTCAAGATGGATCCGATGAAACATTGTGGTGAGCCGAAATGCACTTGGCTTTCCTCTGTTTTTTCCGTTACGCTCGTCATTTTCTATGGCATGGAATGCGGATTTATCATTCTTGTGTACGTTATCACCAAATTCGCCTATCATGAGGTATGTTTTCTCAACTCAATATTTTGATTGTTCGGAAGTGGTTTTAAGCGATCTTTTTATTGATGATATACAAGAGATGATTAGGGGTTGCTGTGTATGACATATAAATATGATGTCGCCTTATCATTTGCGGGTGAAGACAGGGATTTTGCCGAAGCTGTGGCTACGATGCTTAGGTCGCAAGACGTGGAGGTTTTTTATGATGAATTTAATGCTGCAGAGTTATGGGGAAAAGACCTGCCGGTTGAATTTAGAAAAAAATATTCCACTGATAGCCGGTACTGCATAATAGTTCTTTCAGATTATTATCTAAAGAAAGTGTGGACTATATGGGAGCTTAGAAACGCTATAGAGAAAAGCATTCAAGAAAAAGGAGAAGAATATATACTTCCAGTTCGTCTTGATGGTTTTTCCGGCGAGGTTCCAGGGCTTCTTGACACGATTGGATATGTTTCTGCAAAAAGTACGGAACCTGAGAAGGTTGTGGACCTTTTTCTCCAGAAGATCGGAAGAAAGAAACAAGATGAGGGGCGAAAGCTGAATAAATCAAATTTATCAAAGTCCTATATACCTAAGCTTGGGAGATCCTTTTCCGATCAGGAAAAGAAAAAGTTTCTTAGGGAATCTTTTGAACACATAGTCTCCGCCATTGGTGGATTTGCGGGTGAAACTAAGAATGAATACCCGAACTTTGAATTTGAGGTCGAAAATATAACAACAAGGAAAGTCCTGTTTACTCTTTACAACAATGGAAGCATATTAACCAACTTGAAAATATGGATAAACGGGGGAATGGGGAGAGATGAAATTTGGATGCTACATGGGACCCGTATAGATGTGAACGAAGACAAATCAACAAACGAAATGATTTATGTGGAAGAACACGAAGGAGAACTTAAATTAAAACCCATGGGAATGTTAGCTTTTACACATAATGTAGATTTTATGTCTCCGCAAGAAACAGCAGAATATATCTGGAAAGCTATCTGCTCTAAATTTTCATATTAAGTTGAGAACACATAAAAAGCATTCTTGAGATAAATTTCCCAATGAGGCCTATAACCCATCTCCAGCACGAATGGCTCCAGACTTAGCAAAGGAGAAACTAGCCTGTTTCCCTAGAGGTTCCAAGATTCTTGATCCAATGTGTGGTTCGGGGACAACTCTGCGGCATGCCATTAATGCGGGACATAGTGCTGTTGGATAATTCATATCTAAAATCGGAAGGAGAAACACTTAGTGAGATACCGTGAAAGAAAAGACAACAAAAACATATGGCACTTCTGCACTAATTGCTCAAAATGGCCTACTAGACCTGGATCCTACAATGGAGCAAACAGTGTGAGGTCAGCCGATTCAAGCAAAGCTACGGGAAAGTCTATCGGAAAATTTTGTCAAGAATGCCTTTCCAGAGATAAAGATGGTCTGTGTTATAAATTCTGATTATCTAAATTTCAGGTTGCGATCTACTAGCAATGTTTAATATTAGAGAACCTATTTCACCCGAAAAAAACATTTCCTTATTCAAATAGTCAACATAATGTATTCCTTTAGCCGAAACAGACTTATCAAAACAATCAAGACAAACAACATCGTTTCTGCACTGTTTAGGTACTATGGATTCTCACACATAATCAGGCACATGAAAATTCAACGAATCTGGTCTTTTACAAATATCACACCTTTGTATCCACAACATTTTTATTTTACTTTTGGGCATTAGTAGTCACCCGTCTTTCTTATGTTGTAACCTTCCTTAACCAGAAAATGAAGGCAATAAGGCTTTTGTGAGTTTTTTAGGAATTTTTGTTTGTTAAACTTCCTTGTACCTTGTAAATGTTTTTGCTAAGGGTTGAGTCTCCTTTGAATTAACGGAACTAAAGATGTTGTACCCAATTTTGGTAGGCATTGCTTAACCAATCTTTAGCTTCCGCCTGCACTTCACTTTCATCTGTTTCTTGTGCCCCATACTACTTTTTCCGTCTCTATGATGTTACTCCCACCAGGCAGAAACGCCCTGAACAAACGCTCTTCTCTGACGCGTCTCAACGACAATCCCGTTACCCTTTGAATAGACGCGGCGAATAGGATCCTTTGATATAATGCTCCCAAGGTACTTCCCATCTTCATGAAACCAGCGCAAGCGCTTTTTTTCAAGCAACCCAAAACCCGTCTGTGCGACAATAAGGTCACCGCCATCAAAAGTGTCAACGAGTGCGTGCAATGCGTCGTCACGCAACACGTAGAGCCTAGTTGCCGTCAGCAAATAGAGATAATCTCCGGTGTCCACTATCCTGTGTGGCACGCTGCCAATATCATATACCCGAACTCCTTCTCCCTTCTCATTGACCAAAACGACGCGACCAGAGTAACTGGCAACGTAAGATGCGTCTGAGTTCGCCGCAAAACCTGCGGCATAAATCCAATCGGAGGCATAGGCTTCATCAGCCGACATGCCAAGGCTTAAAGTGAATGTTTCACCGTCAACCTCAAACTCCATGCTTTCCATCTCAGCAACGAAAGTAGCGCCGGTATATTCTGGGAGAGATCTAGCATCAACTCCAGTAAGCACTTCTGCTGCCGCATTAAGTGCCTTCATCCTGTCATGGGCTTGCGGGTCTTCTGGATTGAGGTCGGGATGCAGCTGCCTAGCGAGTTCGTGATAGCGTAACTTTAAATCCTTCGGCATAAGTGGAAGTGAGAGACCCATGAGAGAAAGCGCTTTGTTCACCTCGTCGCTCGTTCCGAATTCGTTGCTAGGTGTAGCTACCCGCGTCCAACCTTCCTGCAAGGGCATTTTCACACCCCAGAGACCCTTGCCTTCCATGTCTACGCACCACGCCTCATCCACGGCGGTAAAGAGATAACGGGTTGCGTTTTGGGATAGAGAGACGCAACGAATATGGTTTTTGAGTTGATCTTCCTGAATCTTGAGTCTTTTTATTAGAGGAAGAATCTCAGGGGCTTGGGTCAGTGCGGTTTCCAAAGCCAGCTCAAGGTTGTCATCGTACGCGTGGACAACACAGTCCTTCGACATCGCTATCAAGCCGTGCCCCAAGGAATGAACACCGATGCGATAAACTGCGTGTTGTAGCCCTTTCTTTGCAACTAGTTTCCCGTTTCTATCGTAACGCAATGCGGCCGCTTCGATTTGACCAAGACCGTCGGCATTACCCAGGTCATCTATTATGAAGAGTCCTGAATCTGTCGGATGCATCTGTCGGAATGCTGTATCCGGACGTTCTTCTAGCGGTATTTTCTCGATCGCCGTAATGCTCCAGTCAGCATCATGAACTTCGAAGTAATTCTGCGGCTCTGGAATCTCTTTTTGTTCGCGAGCGGATTGTGCCTCCCACCGCATCGGCGCTCGGGGCAATGGCACGTAACTGAGCGAGGAAATATCAATTTCATTTAGCCTCGGTGGGTTTTGGTGCGTACGATGCGACCCAACAACACGTTTTGGAGGAGGTGTTGGGACATTAGGTGAATCTGAAGGTAATAAATTATATGCACGCCCGGTCTTGACGCGCACGATTTTACCAGCCTTATCGAGATAGGAGATAAGATTTGCTACTCGGTGTCCATCAGTTTCCCCAACTAGTCCTTTGACTTCGGTCTGCAGACAGTTCGGGTGCTTTTTAACCGCATCAAGAATTGCCTGAAACAGATGCAGGTCACGCTGATGTTGCTCAACCTTCTCGACCCACGGCGAAAGCTCAGGCGTAGAAGCCACTATCTCTCGCATCCGAACAAGCCCCTCATTATCGTTGAGCATGGCAAGTATTGTTCCACCTTGCTGCAAAGCTGGGATTGAAGAAATATCAAAGGATCCGTATTCGGCGCAGGTCTCCTTTACAAACTTGGGAATGTATTCTAGGTTTTCACGGACAAGTCGACCCGCCTTTTCGTAATCCCGTTTCGAAATCGCCTCTTGCATCTTTTCCATGGTTCTGAAGTAAACATCACTCACGGAATTCTTGTTCGACCGCAATTCTCGCTCAACAATCAAGTCGTCAGTACTGTCTTCTCGAACCGGTTTCTTAGAGGAACTATTTCCGAACAATCGTTTTATTAAATCTGACATTAATTCTTTCGCTTCTCCTTACTTGGTCTTTCGTTACGCCAGATTTTACGGGATTATTAATCTGACTAGATAAGTTTTATTTTTTCAAGAAGGTTCTATGGTATTTAGTATGATGTTCTATTGGGGTCAAGAAGAGCCTTTGCTCTTTTTTCCTCTAATAGCAATTCTTATGTTTTTAGCCTGATTTTCGCCCGGCGAACCAGAACGAGATGACTGCGGCGCTTACCGGGAGAATAGCGAGAAACATGTCCTTTGCTTCGGTGTACTTTCCTTTCCAGAAAAGGGCTCCAGTCAAGACATAACCCCCAGCAAATAGAAAAGCAGCAGACCAGTACGTAACCCTGACTCTTACTTGGCTCTTTTTAATTTCCTGATCTTCCTTAGTCAATTTTGGTTTTGTCATATAATACTCTCCTTTGACTTTTTTTAGGACTATGCCTTCCTATAAGGAAAAAAGCAAGATTTCTTTTGATTTTCCCAAACATCTTCTTCGTCAGAGGTAT
Organism: Candidatus Dadabacteria bacterium; assembly: GCA_026706695.1. NCBI lineage: Bacteria > Pseudomonadati > Thermodesulfobacteriota > Candidatus Dadabacteria > Candidatus Dadabacteria bacterium. Next base: position 8,256 of record JAPOYE010000095.1, read on the forward strand.
AACGTAATATGCCCCAGAGAAAGAAAACCTTAGAAATCGTAGAACTCCTTGAGAAATTCCCGAATGAAGCCTCTGCTAGAAAGTGGTTTACGGAAAGTGCAATTGTCAGCATTGTGGAAGTCTAGATACCTACTGTGTCCCTAACGAAACCCCCTTACCATATCATTGTAGGGTCTGTAATAAGTATTTCTCTGTTAAGACAGGAACGATAATGAGACGGTCTAAAATCCCTCTTCAAAAAGGGCTGTTCGCAATGTTCTTACTTACTTCTAATCCCAAAGGAGCCGCTAGTCTTAAAATCGCCAGAGAACT
>JAPOYE010000096.1 GCA_026706695.1 Candidatus Dadabacteria bacterium
TCAAGAGAGTAGAAGAAAAATATATTCTTCAATACATGGGGACAAACAAATTCAGAGTTATACCCAAAAACCATTTGTCTACAGTGGGTTACGACGCAAAATCGGCTTGTTCAGGGTGGAAGTTCAGCCTAAAAGACCGGAAGGCTCGCTTGCTAAAATTCATCAGATACTACAACCAGTTGTTAACGAAATGTTCTTCACACACCGCCTAATTCTGGTTGAAGGGCCTGAGGATATAGCTTATATCCTTGCTTACCTGAATCTGATGGGAGAACTTGATGATTACCGCCGCTTGGGCTGTCACATTGTACCCGTAAATGGCAAGAGTCAGTTGTTGTTACCTCTGATTGTAGCGAAACACATGAACATTCCCACTTATGTTGTCTTTGATGCCGATTCCGACAAGAAAAAATACAAAACCGAACACGAGAAAGACAACAAAGCGATTCTTGCCCTATTGGGCAAACCCGAGCAAGACCCTCTGCCGAGTGTAACGGTCTGGGGGTTGGGTTTTACCATGTGGAATTCCGACATCGGTTCCATAGTTAAAAACGACATCGGAGAAAATGAATGGAAATCGTTCCAAGACAAAGCTGACAAAAAATATGGACAAGCTGGATCTCTCAGAAAAAACAGCTTACACATAGGAGCAAGTTTAGCCTTTGCTTGGGACGACGGAAAGCAGTCAGATAATCTTAAACAGCTTTGCAGAGAAATTCTGGAACCGGAAAACAGCGTACCTTTCTCATGAAAACACAGACATGTGCTGAGGGTTACAACTTCTTATAGAGTTGTATGTTAAAATCACATACTTGATCCATCTGTAAAAAAGACCGTCTGATGCCACGTATCTTCGACAACATTAAGCAAAACCTCCACCCGGCATTGGCCAAAACCATCGAAGTTTCCGACCGCGCGGACTTCTGCGTAGGGTACTTCAACCTGCGCGGCTGGCGAACAATTGACAGGTATGTTGAAAAGTGGAAAGGAGGAGAAGGTAGCTGCTGCCGTCTCTTGGTCGGAATGCATCGCCTTCCTCAAGAAGAACTGCGCATCGCAAAAAGTCTCTCGGCAGAAGAAGGGCAAATGGACAACCAGACTGCGTCACGGCTTAAAACCAAACTTGCGGAGGAATTCAGAGAACAGCTTACTATAGGCGCCCCGAGCAACCAGGACGAGGCGGGACTCAGAAGACTGGCAAGACAGATAAGAGAGAAAAAGGTGATCGTCAAGCTGTTCCTCAAGCACCCTCTTCACGCCAAGCTCTACCTGCTGTTTCGTCCGGATCCTGTAAATCCGGCGATTGGCTATCTCGGGAGTAGCAACCTTACCCTGTCGGGTCTCTGCAACCAAGGCGAGCTAAACGTCGATGTTATGGACCACGATGCCTGCCAGAAGCTCGCCAAGTGGTTTGAAGACCGCTGGAATGACCGGTGGTGCGTAGATATTTCGGATGAGCTCGTCAAAGTCATTAACGAGAGCTGGGCGAGGGAAGAATTGATTCCGCCGTTTCACATCTACGTGAAAATCGCCTACCACCTCTCACAGGAGGCGAGAACCGGCCTGAGCGAATTTCGCATTCCTAGAGATTTCGGCGGTAGGCTTCTTGATTTCCAGACGGCGACCGTGAAGATCGCGGCGCATCATCTTAACCGTCGCGGCGGCGTCATTATCGGCGATGTCGTGGGGCTTGGGAAGACGCTCATGGCAACCGCCCTTGCCCGCATTTTCGAGGACGATTACGGACTGGAGACTCTGATCATCTGCCCGAAGAACCTAGTTCCGATGTGGGAAGATTACCGGGAGGAATACCGGATGCGCGCCCGCGTTCTCTCAATCAGCCGCGTGATCGGGGAACTGCCCGACATGCGTCGCTATAGGCTCCTCATTATAGACGAAAGCCACAACCTCAGGAATCGCGAAGGAAAAACGTACAGGGTTCTGCATGAATACATAAGGAAAAACGACAGCAAGTGCATCCTGCTCTCGGCAACGCCTTACAATAAAACATACTTGGATCTTTCAAGCCAGCTCCGCCTGTTCGTACCGGAAGACGAAGACCTGGGCATCCGGCCCGAGAGGCTGCTGCAGGAAATAGGAGAGACCGAGTTCCTTCGCCGACACCAAGCACCCATCCGTTCCCTAGGGGCATTCGACAAATCCGAATACGCCGATGACTGGCGGGAACTCATGCGTCTTTACCTAGTGCGTAGAACCCGAAGCTTCGTGCGGGACAACTACGCGATGACCGACCCTGAAGACGGGCGTAAGTACCTCAAGTTCGCTGACGGAGCCCGCTCCTACTTTCCGACGCGCGTTCCGAAGACAGTACGCTTTGACATAGACGAGCAGTATTCCCGGCTTTTCGCCGACAACACAGTGGACACGATAAACGGACTGGAGTTGCCGCGCTACGGATTGGGTAATTTTTTAAATAATATAATACCCCCCCCTATAGCGATCCAGGGCCGGATGAGTCGAGAATTCTAGATGACCTCTCTCGCGCCGGAAAGCGCCTCATGGGGTTCTGCCGTACCAACCTCTTCAAGCGGCTTGAAAGCAGTGGCCACTCGTTTCTGCTTTCGGTAGAGCGCCACCTGCTCCGCAACTTTATCTACATCCACGCCATTGAAAACGAAAAGCCGCTTCCGATTGGGACTACCGACGCAGGACTCCTTGACTCCTTCTCTTTTGACGGGGACGCAGAAAGTGCCGATGGCAGTCTTTTCAACGACCGAGAAGAGACCGGAACCACTGAACTGAACACAATTGGGCCGCCGCGGACGGAGGAGGAGTTCCGAAGGCATGCCGCCGGGATTTACAAGATTTACGCTGACCGGTACAAGGGGCGGTTCCGCTGGCTGGGTTCGCATTATTTTACAGAAGCCTTGGAGAAAGATCTCAAGGCCGATTCTGCAGCCCTGCTCAGGCTGTTGGGCCGATTCGGCAACTGGAACCCTTCCTCAGACGCCAAGCTAGACGCCCTTCACAAGCTCCTAACCAGAAAGCATCCCAACCAAAAGATTCTGGTCTTCACCCAGTTCGCCGACACGGTGCGCTACCTTGAGGAGCAGCTAAACGCCCGAGGCGCAGCAGGGATAGCCGCCGTCACGGGGGATTCGGCAGATCCGACAAAGCTTGCTTGGCGGTTCAGCCCCAGAAGCAACGAGAAAGAGGGGAAAATCCCATCCAAAGACGAACTGCGCGTGCTGGTGTCCACGGACGTACTGAGCGAAGGGCAGAACCTTCAGGACTGCGCCATCGTCGTAAACTACGACCTGCCGTGGGCCATTATCCGCCTGATCCAGAGAGCCGGGCGCGTCGACCGCATCGGACAGCGGGCCCCTGAAATATTGTGCTATTCATTTCTCCCCGCCGAAGGAATCGAGCGCCTGATCCGGCTTCGGGAACGCGTGCGAAGCCGTCTTGACGAAAACGCCGAAGTCGTGGGAACCGACGAGGCTTTTTTCGAGGACGAGGGACGCCGTGTAGTTTTCGACCTTTACAGTGAACAGGCCGGAATCCTAGACGGCGACGACGATACCGAGGTCGATCTCTCTTCCTATGCCTACCAGATCTGGCAAAACGCGATAACGGCCGACCCGTCCCTCAGGAAAAAGGTTGAGGATATGCCATCCGTCGTCTACTCATCAAAGGACTACAAGCCAAAAGCCGACCGGCCAGAAGGCGTTCTGGTGTACATGCGGACCACTAGGGGATACGACTCCCTCGCCTGGATTGACCCCCATGGCAGAAGCGTTACCGAAAGCCAGTTCGAAATCCTCCAGGCTGCCCGGTGCCCGCGCGACACGCAGGCACTTCCCCGCAGCGACAAGCACCACGAACTCGTGCGGAAAGCAACGGAACACACCTCAAGCGAGGAAAGCCAGATAGGCGGCCAGCTCGGGCGCCCTTCCGGCGTACGGTTCCGCGTTTACGAACGCCTCAAGAGCTACTCGGAAACCGTCAGGGGAACGCTGTTCGACACCCAGCCACTGCGAAGGGCGATACAGGACATCTACCGCTACCCACTGCTGCCAACCGCGGTAACCACGCTTAACCGGCAACTGCAAAGCGCCATCTCCGATGAAGATCTGGCCAAGCTGGTCATCGCCCTGAGAGAGGAAGAGCGGCTTTGCGTGGTTCATGAAGAAGACGAAAGCCGGGAACCGCAGATCATCTGCTCTCTCGGGCTGGCTGACCGCAAGGAGAGTTAAAGATGCCAATTACCCTCGACAGAGACAAGGTCAGAATGCATCTTGAGAATTTCAACCTCCGCGCCCTTTTCATAGATGAGCTTGGCTGGGACCACGGGGGCAGCGGCATGGAAGTCTCAATAGACGACCTCTCTTTTACCCTTTACCCCGTTGCCCACAAGCGAGGTATGGTCGCCTACCAGTACATCGCCGAATCGGACGAGAAATTTCCGGATTACTCCACCCGCCGGAAAATCGAGAGACTCGTCGCCAGAACCGTGCGCGAACACTTAATCGTCTACGCCACTCACGAAAGAGACGCACAGTACTGGCAGTGGGTAAAACGCGAGCCGGGACGACCGGATCAAAACCGCCTTCACATCTACAGCCGAAACCAGTCTGGAGAGGCCCTGATCCAGAAGCTTGAACATATAGCCTTCACACTTGAGGAGGAAGAAGACCTCACCATAGTGGATGTCTCCGGCCGGGTGCGAGCGGCATTCGACACGGAGAGAGTCACCAAGAAATTCTACGACCGCTTCAGGGAAGAACACAAGAACTTCTTGGGATTGATCGACGGCTTCAAGTCCTCGGACGACCGGGAATGGTACGCTTCGCTGATGCTTAACCGCATGATGTTTATCTACTTCATCCAGAAGCGCAGGTTCTTGGACGATGACCCTCACTATCTGCGAAACCGCCTGAACCGCATGAGGACATCCCGCGGCAAAAACCGATTCCAGACATTCTATCGCTTTTTCTTGTTACGCCTGTTCCATGAGGGGTTTAACCAGCCGGCGACCGCCCGTGATCCCGAACTGACGGAGCTTCTAGGAAAGGTTCCTTACCTTAACGGCGGTCTTTTTGATTTGCATGAACTGGAACGTGACAACAAAAACATCGACATTCCAGACGAAGCGTTTGAAGGAATATTCAAGTTCTTCGACGCTTATCAATGGCATCTTGACGACAGACCGCTTCGTGACGACAGGGAGATCAACCCGGACGTGCTGGGCTACATTTTCGAGAGGTATATCAACCAGAAGCAGATGGGCGCTTACTACACCAAAGAAGATATCACCGGATACATCTGCCGTAATGCCATAATCCCATTCCTGTTTGATCAGGCCAAAAAAGAGTGCCCCATAGCTTTTGACCTTGACGGCGGTGTCTGGCACCTTCTGACTTACGACCCGGACCGCTATTTCTACGAGTCAGCACGCCACGGAATAACTCATGACATTAACGAAAATCGGGATCTCGTTGAAACGCGCGAACTTCCGGATGAAATCGCCGCCGGTCTGGACGATATCTCGAAACGCACAGAATGGAACAACACAGCTCCTCGAGACTACGCCTTGCCGACCGAAACTTGGCGCGAACACATCGCCCGCCGAGAGCGCTATAATGAGATCCGAGCGAAGATAGTCGCCGGGGAGATGGCAACTATAAAAGCGCTCAACACTTACTATCTAGACAACGAAAAA
>JAPOYE010000097.1 GCA_026706695.1 Candidatus Dadabacteria bacterium
ACAGCACTCGCAGTAAACAAAAATAATTTAATCTCCAGAGCAAGTTATGAAAGGGCCTATTTCCGAGGCAAACTTGCCTCGGCCTCATTGAAGCAAATTAGCAGGAGGGGTAAACTATGAGTTTGCTCGAATTTCCGAGGCAAACTTGCCTCGGCCTCATTGAAGCATATAGTCTAGATACTGCTATTTGACAAATTGGGATTATTTCCGAGGCAAACTTGCCTCGGCCTCATTGAAGCTAGAAGTTGAGGAATACCAGCCTCGTCAGCGTGAAGCATTTCCGAGGCAAACTTGCCTCGGCCTCATTGAAGCAATTTCATAGTGCCCTCCTAAAGGCAAGTAGTGCGCGATTTCCGAGGCAAACTTGCCTCGGCCTCATTGAAGCATCGAACCGAGGGAGAAAGCGGACCTGCGGGAAAGCCATTTCCGAGGCAAACTTGCCTCGGCCTCATTGAAGCAATGTAATAGCACAGGGCCCCCAGTCTTCTGTGACCGCCATTTCCGAGGCAAACTTGCCTCGGCCTCATTGAAGCGACTCTATCTCCATTGTCGATCCTGTTCTGTTTCCGAATTTCCGAGGCAAACTTGCCTCGGCCTCATTGAAGCTCCCAGATCTTCACGCGGGCTTCGCTTCGCAGCCACTGATTTCCGAGGCAAACTTGCCTCGGCCTCATTGAAGCTGCTCCTCGAACTCGTTTTTCTCGCCCTCAAGCGACATTTCCGAGGCAAACTTGCCTCGGCCTCATTGAAGCCGAGGGCAGGAGGGTCCCGATCCCCAGGGGCTGGAGGGATTTCCGAGGCAAACTTGCCTCGGCCTCATTGAAGCTCTATGTAGATGTGCTTGGGGATCCCGCCAGCGCGGCATTTCCGAGGCAAACTTGCCTCGGCCTCATTGAAGCGCGGGAGAGACGGCCGGTATTCCCGTTGACGCGATATTTCCTACAACAAAAGAGCAAAAAAAAGCCTCCGAATGCGAGGGCTTGGTTCTCCTTGGAGATTACCTACGTAAATGGGCTCAGAATATCATTTTGCTTCCGGAGGTACAAGTGTTTTAAGAAGGTTGATTAGCAGAGGAATATCATTCTTTACAATATCCCATACAACTTCCAGACCTGTCTGAAAATAACCATGTGCAAGACGATTTCGGGTGCCTATAATATCTTGCCATGGAATCTTGGGGGTTTCTTGCTTAGTTTTCTCTCCAACATGAGTTGCAGCCTCTCCTATGATTTCAATCGACTTGAAAATAGCATTTTGACGCAACCGGTCTCGGGCAAACTGCTGAAAAGTTAGACTGGATGAGAATTCCAGAACATCTTGAGCAGCCAGCAGCATGTCAAGCAAATAAGCGGATTCATCACGCTTCATAAAAAACCTCGGCGGACTTCAGAACGGCTTCTCGCCGGATGTAATTCCGGCTACGCTCAACATCGGGTCGAAAGACTAAATCCACCTCTCTCCCCAAAATGTCCCTCAACTCCCTCTCCATGCGTAATATATTGGAAATACTGTGACTAGTTCCGGGATGCGGGTCTACAAGCACGTCTATATCGCTTTCCGGACTAAAGTCATCCCGCAAGACAGAACCGAAAAACGCAAGCTCTGCAATATTCCAGCGCTCGCAAAAAGCAACGATCTCTTCTCTGGGTATTGAAATACGTATTCCCATCTCCAACCTTCTGAACTATATCAATATTATTTCTCTCGTAATTACATCAGCATGCCGAAAACTGTTTAAGCCTTTTAGTTCGCTATTGCACTGGTCATCCAAATTTGTACTTAACACGTCAGAAAATCCCGCCTATGGATCTTTCAAGACCTGCCTGAAGATGTGGTTTTGCCTCTTCAAAGTCAAGATTAGCCTTGTTGGCAACGCTAACAACTCTGGTTCTGTATATTTTCCATTTTACGTCGTCAACATGGGAAGTCTGTGTGGTCCGCGTTGCAGTGCCTTGAGGTGCATCTGTGTCCTGAGTCTCGTAAATAAGCTCCCCTTGTCGAGCACGCTCCCTTATTTGAATGTCGGTGACCATCGTGAAAAGATCATCGGTCACAAGGGCATCAAAAAGAAAGCCCGCCACTCCGCCCGCGATAGCACCCGCAACGGTGCCCTTGTTGATTTCGTCAACGTCCCCGCCTATGGCTCCTCCTATAACTCCGCCGATAACCGCCCCCTCAACCACGCCCTGGTAACCCTCTCCGAACATGGCGTTAGCCTCCTCAAGATCGGATCTTCCAACTTTGAGAATATTTGCCTGAAGAATGAAAGTCGCCCCGGCCGGATCTTCCGTGATCCTGTAACCGTTAGAAGCTATCCTGCCCTTGATTCCATATTCAATTCCGGGCAAATCCTTATCGGTCGTATTCTTTATGTCGACGTAAACAACCCTCTGCTCGGGCGGCACGGGCTCAAGAAAAATCGTCTCCGACATCTTGGTCTCAACTCTGAGGTCCCTTTTCTCGATAAGGGTTCTGGTCGCCGCGCAACCGTTCACAATAAAAAGAAGACATATGGATACAGCAAAAAACAGGTTCCTTTTACACACAAGCCTTTTTCTCATTAAATCAGGCCTCCCTTAGAATTTTAGTGTCGGAGGGAAAATCTCCGCCTTCCGAACTAAAATCGTATGTGAAAAAAAAGAAAAAAACAAATAGAAGAAAAAACGTGAAAAACGTGCGCAGGCAAGAACTTTCTTCCACAAAATACGGAAGAAAAAATCACGCCTTATGCTCCTCTCTAAACGTCGCCATAACCTTGCCAACGTAAATCAATCTAGTATGATTAGCCAATCCTTCTTTACCGGGAGAACCACGTTTTAATGCTTGAACTTATGGGAGAGTGGAAAAGATCGAATTTCTGCGGAGAGCTTGAGAAAAAACACGTTGACCGCTCCGTTACCCTCATGGGCTGGGTACAGTCACGAAGAGACCATGGCGGGGTAATTTTTGTTGATCTGCGCGACAAGGAAGGGCTTTGCCAAATTGTTTTTAACCCGCAACGCGACCCGAAGATCCATCAGACCGCTGAACAGCTGCGGGATGAATGGGTAATCGCAGTAAAAGGAACGGTAACTCCCCGGACCGAGGAAACTGTAAACCCGAACCTCAAAACCGGCGAGATCGAGGTGGTAGCCGAGCAGGTAAGAGTCCTTAACACATCAAAGGTAATACCGTTTCTAATAGAAAACGAAGTGAACGCCGATGAGCTTCTCAGGCTCAAGTACCGCTACCTTGACCTCAGAAGACCCCCAATGCGGGACAACATAATCTTTCGCCACAAAGTCGCCGCAGCGGTTCGAAACTACTTTAATGAAAACGGATTTCTCGAGATCGAAACTCCCTGTTTCACGAAATCGACGCCTGAAGGGGCAAGAGACTTTCTCGTTCCGAGCCGGCTTAACGAAGGTCAGTTCTACGCGCTTCCCCAGTCGCCCCAGACATTGAAACAGACCCTCATGATCTCGGGTTTTGACAGATACTACCAGATAGTTAAATGCTTCAGGGACGAGGACTTAAGAGCGGACCGCCAGCCCGAGTTCACCCAGATAGACCTGGAGATGTCGTTTGTCTCAGAAGACGACGTGATCTCAATCGTCGAAGGCATGATAAAAACAGTTCTCCGGGAAACAAAAGGAATTGACGTAAGCATTCCTTTTTCGAGAATGCCTTACGAAGAAGCCATGGAGAGGTACGGGACCGACTGCCCCGATACGAGGTTCGGCCTTGAATTAAAGGACATTTCATCCATATTCGAGGACTCGCAGTTCAAAGTTTTTCGCGGAGCTCTTGAGAAAGGCGGAGCGATAAAGGCACTTAACCTCAAGGAAGGAGCCGAGAAGTTTACAAGAAAGGAAATAGACGATCTTACCGAGTACGCAATCTCGCTCGGAGCAAAAGGGCTTGCGTGGATAAGGGTCGGCGAGGACGGGTGGAACTCTCCCATAGTCAAGTTCCTGGGCGATGGGGAACGCAAGCTTCTGGCCGAGACCCTTTCGATGGAAAAAGGAGACATAGTGTTTTTCGGCGCCGACTCGGTTGATATGGTAAACCAGGTGATGTCAAACGTAAGGCTCAGTCTCGGTCAAACCCTCTCTCTCATTGACGAAGAAAAACTTGAATTTCTCTGGGTAGTGGATTTCCCGCTTCTTAAGTACAGCCCCAGAGACAAAAGATACGTCGCCGTCCACCACCCTTTTACCGCCCCCAAGGATGAGGACATGGAGAAAATTGAGGATTCCCCGGGCGACGCGGCTTCAAAATCTTACGACATAGTCTTAAACGGAGTGGAGATAGGCGGAGGAAGCATAAGGATTCACAGAAAAGACATACAGCAGAAAGTGTTTGAAGTTATAGGAATCGGCGAGGACGAGGCAAGGGAAAAATTCGGTTTTCTGCTTGAAGCTCTCGAATTCGGGGCTCCTCCCCACGGAGGCATAGCGCTCGGTCTTGACAGGCTTTTGATGCTTCTCTCCGGTGAAGAATCGATAAGAGACGTAATAGCTTTCCCCAAGACGCAGAAGGGGTCCTGTCCCCTGACAGAGGCACCTTCTGAGGTTTCTCCCGAGCAACTTCTTGAAGCGGGAATAAGCTCTATCGCCAAAAAGTCAGAAGACTGACCTTCAACACTGCATGAAACTGCTTCGTGCGCCGTTTAGGACCATTATTGCGTCATTTTGACAAGGTCTCAAGAATCCTTGTTTGCTTTATATTTTTTTATGCTATGATTCTATGCGGCTACCGCTCAGAGCAGGCGGTTGTGTTGTGAATAGTTGTGAATAGCGGATTTAGGACTTTCAGTCAGTTAAAATCCTCTATTGCGTGATTCCGAGGAAGGTGCATGGACATCTGGAAAAACTTTCACGGGCTCAATTCAGGTTACGTAATGGATCTCTACGAACGTTACGTAAGAGATTCTTCTTCAGTCGATCCCGCCACAAAAACCATCTTTAAGGGATGGAAACCCGACAGTAAATACTCGTCTCTCAGGGTCGAGATAGAACCCGAGATCGAGAAAAACGGTTTCAAGCAATCATCTGTAAGAGATGTAAACAAGGCCGTTGCGATCGCCAATATGGCGCAGGCAATCAGGAGGCACGGTCACCTGGCAAGCAGAATAGATCCCCTCGGGGGTCCCGTCCACGGAGACCTCACCCTGCACGCCGAAACATTTGGGCTTGACGAGGAGGAGCTAAGAGACTTTCCCTCAACTCTTGTAGGATGGCCTCTTTCGCAGAACTCGCTTGACGCGCTTGACGGAATAAGGAAGCTGAGGAAAATCTACTCGTCCACCACGGGATATAACTACGACCACATCTACGAAGCCGAAGAGAGAAGATGGATGAGGGGCGCCATAGAGTCGGGAGTTTACCGCCCTCCCCTAAATCCCGTGAACGAAGTGGAACTTCTGGATACTCTAACTAGGGTAGAGGTATTCGAAAATTTCCTTCACAGAATCTTTCCCGGAAAATTCAGGTTCTCAATAGAAGGCGTCGACATGCTGGTGCCGATGCTGAATGAACTCATACTCCTCGCCATCAAAGCCGACATACACCAGATAATTCTGGGAATGGCCCATCGTGGAAGACTGAACGTTATGCACCACGTGATGGAGAAAAACTACAAGTATACGCTGCTTAAGTTCAAGGATCCTGTTCTGGTAAGGGACTTCGCCGATGACATGGGATGGACCGGGGACGTGAAGTACCACGAGGCCGTAAAACGCGATATCCCGATGGGAGACATGCTTGATCGCAACATGAGGATCACCATGGTTCCCAATCCCAGCCACTTGGAATCGGTAAATCCCGTAGTGCAGGGAATGTCGAGGGCGTGCGGGATAAGCGACGATGCGCCGGGTTCTCCGCAATTTGACCCATCAGCGGTAATACCGGTGCAGATTCATGGAGATTCGGCATTCATGGGGCAGGGAATAAACGCGGAAACGCTTAATCTCTCCGCCCTTCCGGGCTACCATACCGGCGGAACGATACACATAATCACCAATAACCAGCTCGGCTACACCACGCTTCCCTCCGACAGCAGAAGCACACTTTACGCAAGCGATCTCGCCAAGGGGTTCGAGATACCGATTGTCCACGTAAACGCGGACGACCCGGTGGCCTGCATAGAGTCAATACGCCTGGCCTTCGGCTACACATCGAGATTTGAAAAACATTTCCTAATAGACCTCGTCGGCTACAGAAGGTACGGACACAATGAGGCGGACGAACCGGGATTCACCCAGCCCATGATATACAAGAAGATAGACAGTCATCCCCGGGTGATGGGCATCTGGGCAAAGAAACTGATAGAAAAAGGCACCGTTTCGGAAAAACAGGTAGAACAGCTACAGGAAGAACATATCAAGAAGATTGCCGAGGAATTCGAATCGATATCCCCTGACGACTCCCCCGAGGAATCAACGGCGCCCTCCCCGGAACGCGGGATAACGAAAAGAACGGTTACCAAGGTTCCCGACGAAACCCTGCGCGAACTAAATGACTCCCTTCTCTCGGTTCCCGAAGGATTCACGGTAAATTCGAAAATCGCCAGAATACGCGACAGAAGAAAAAACACTCTCGACGACCCGAAAGAAAAGACAATTGACTGGGCCATGGCGGAAGAGCTCGCCTACGCCTCCATAGTCGCACAAGGCATTCCCGTCAGGATAACCGGACAGGATTGCGAGAGAGGGACTTTCAGCCATCGTCACGCGGTGCTCCACGACTCTGAGAACGGCGCAATCCATACTCCTCTACAGAGGATCCCGCAGGCAAAAGCTGCATTCGAGATAAAAAACAGCCCGCTCAGCGAAAACGCCTGCCTGGGTTTTGAGTACGGATACTGTATCGAGAGAACAAACTGCCTCGTAATATGGGAAGCTCAGTACGGAGATTTCATAAACGGGGCTCAGACCATAGTGGATGAATATCTTGTATCGGCAAGAGCAAAATGGGGACAGACCCCTTCCCTGGTTCTCCTGCTTCCCCACGCCTACGAGGGACAGGGCCCTGATCACTCGAGCGGGAGGCTTGAAAGGTTTCTCATGTCGGCCGCCGAATACAATATAAGGATAGTAAACTGCACCACTTCAGCGCAGTTTTTCCACGTGCTTCGCCGCCAGGCCCTGCTGCTTGAAAAAGATCCTCTCCCCCTGATCGTCATGACGCCCAAGGGACTTCTACGAAGCCCGATGATAAACTCGTCCCTTAAGGATCTATCCGAGGGGAAATGGCTTCCCGTAATCGACGATCCGATGAGCGCCAGACGGGCGAAAAAAGTGAGGAGGCTCATATTCTGCAGCGGCAAGGTATACGTTGACCTCATCTCAAGTGAACTCAGAGCCAAATCGCCTGATGTTGCAATAGCCAGAATCGAGCAGCTTTACCCGAGACCCAAGGAAGAGGTAAGCGCCGTTTTGGAGAGGTATGGTAAACTTGAAGAGGTGGTCTGGGTACAGGAAGAACCCCAGAACGCGGGAGCCTGGAAATACATGCTGCCTTTTTTCAGAAGAAAAATCATCAAGAAACGGTTTCCGTTCAGCTATATAGGAAGAAAGCGCTACTCAAGTCCCTCCGAAGGACTTTCCTCCATGCACAGATACAATCAGGAGTTGCTTATAAAGCAGGCGTTCAGCATAGACAAAGTAGTGGAAGGAAATGAGGAAAGCGGGATAACCTGGCACAGAGACATCTGAAACAAAGGCGCAAGCGAGGGAGAAAATGGCCAAGAACATCGTCGTTCCCCACTTGGGGGATTCCGTAATAGAAGCAACAATAATCAAGTGGACCAAGCAGCAGGGAGACACGGTAAGACTCGGGGAAACCGTTGTTGAGCTTGAAACCGAGAAAGCTAACTTCGAAGTCGCCGCCGAAGCAACGGGAACCTTGGCGTCAATAGCGAAAAAAGCCGATGAGGATGTTGAAGTAGGAGACATCTTGGGAACCATCGAGGTATCCGAAAGCAAAAAGGATACAAAAAGCGGTGCAGAAGGATCTCCTAAGAAAACTGAAGCCTCACCCCAACCCCAAACCGAAGAAATCCCGCAGGAAAAGCAGCCTGAAGAAGGACCCAAGACCCGAGTGACTCCCGTCGCGAGAAATATCGCCGAGCAGAACGAAGTCGACCTCTCCCAGGTCGTACCCGAGGGAAACAGAATCACAAAAGATGATGTGGAAAAGCATCTTGAGTCACAAAGAACCGGAAAAGAAATCCCGCAAGGGGTCCCCCCGGGGGAGAAAGTTTCCGAAACCCCGGTGTCGCCGGATGTCTTCCCGTCCCTCTCGCAGCTTACCACTAACAGGGAGAGGAGGATGAAAATGTCGAGACGTCGCAGGACCATTGCAAGACGTCTCGTGGAAGCTCAGCAGACAGCCGCCATACTCTCCACTTTCAACGAGACCGACATGTCAAACGTAATGGAGCTTCGATCCAGAAAAAAAGACGCCTTCCAAGAAAAATACGGAGTGAAACTCGGGTTTTCCTCCTTTTTCATAAAAGCCGCCATCGGAGCGCTAAAGCAGTTTCCAGAGATAAACGCCGAGATCCAGGACGACGAGATAGTCTACAAGGACTACTACGACATCGGAGTGGCCGTAGGAGCCGAGGGAGGACTTGTCGTTCCCGTCATAAGGGAGGCCGACAGAAAAACCTTCGCGCAGATAGAGAAAGAAGTCAGGGAACTCGCCGAGAAGGCAAACGCGAATACACTCTCACTTGATGAAATTTTCGGCGGGACTTTCACCATAACAAACGGAGGAGTGTACGGTTCCCTCATGAGTACCCCTATACTGAATCCGCCTCAGGTCGCAATACTTGGACTTCACAAGATAGAGAAAAGACCCGTGGCAGTTAACGGGGACATAGTGATAAGGCCGATGATGTACACGGCTCTTAGCTACGATCACAGGATAGTTGACGGAAGAGATGCGGTGCAGTTTCTGGTCAGAGTAAAAGAACTCATAGAAGATCCAGAAGCTCTTCTTGTTGAAGGGTAAAACTGTCACACCTGCCACGTTCTAGCGGACAGCATGACTACGAACTTGTGTCAAGTTCAAGCATCTCTCCCCACTTCATCCTCACATGCTTAAGGAGTTTTTCGTAATCTCCGAGACTTCTCCCTTCAAGCATCAATTCACGGGCAGATTCTCTTGATTCATTGAGCACGGCGGAATCCCTGATCAGACTCGCGAAGCTGAAACCTGGAACTCCCGACTGTTTTGTGCCCATAAATTCCCCGGGACCTCTTCGGGAAAGATCAAACTCGGAAATTCTGAACCCGTCGGACGTACGACCCATTATTTCAAGCCTCTGCGCGGAATCCTCTCCCGAGGCAAATGAATATACCACGCAACAGGTTGACTCGCGCTCCCCCCGGCCCACCCTGCCTCTCATCTGATGAAGCTGGGAAAGTCCGAAGCGCTCGGCGTTTTCTATAACGATCACAGTCGCGTTTGGAACGTCAACCCCAACCTCTATAACGGTTGTGGAAACAAGAATGTCGGAGCGCCCCGCGAGAAAATCGTTCATCACGGTCTCCCTTTCCCCGCTTTTCATTCTGCCGTGTATTAACGAAACACAGAACTCCGAGAACTCCTCGCGAAGTTCCTCCACCATCCTGTTCACATCCCTTACCCACTTGAAATCCTCGTTTTCCGATTCTTCTATGAACGGGTAGATAAAATAGGCCTGAAACCCTTCGGCCAGCTCTTTTTTTACCCTCTCGTAAAGCCACTTTCTGTTTTTCTGCGTATCGCTGAGAACAAAAGTGGTTACTCTTTTTCTTGAAGGAGGAAGCTCATCTATCACCGAGAGTTCGAGGTCTCCGTAGACAGTGATAGCCAGACTCCTTGGAATGGGCGTAGCCGTCATTACGAGCACGTCGGGAGCCGCGGCCTTGCGCATGAGCCTCGCCCTCTGAAGCACTCCGAAGCGGTGCTGCTCGTCTATCACCACAAACCCAAGCGCCTTGAAATCCACCGCTTCGGATATAAGCGCGTGGGTTCCCACCACTATATCGGCGCGCCCGGAGCTTATGTCTTTCTCTATGGCAGCCCTATCGGTCCTCGAAAGTTTGCTTTTGAGAAGCACCGTCCTGACTCCCATTGCCCCGGTCATCCTTCTTATGTTTCTGGAATGCTGCTCGGCCAGTATCTCGGTCGGGACCATTATGGCCGCCTGGTAGCCGGAAGAAACGGCGCGCAGCATGGAGACAAGGGCTACAAGGGTCTTGCCGCTTCCCACATCACCTTGAAGAAGCCTGTTCATCGGGCGGGGTGAGATCATGTCGTCGGCAATCTGGGAAATTACCGTCTCCTGCGCCCCCGTAAGGCTGAAAGGAAGCGAATCAAGGAGCCTGCGCGCAAGGGGGGAGTCAGAATCAAAGGATATGCCGCGGCTTGCCTCAACGTTACGTTTTTTAAGCAGAAGCCCCAGCTGAAGCACGAAGAACTCGAAAAACACGACGGTCCTGTGTGCAGGCGAGCCAGTAACGGACCCCGGATCGTCAAAATCAACCGGAGGGAGGTCGCCGGGGGGAAAATGCACCTGTTCAAGCGCGTTGGGAAGATCCATAAGATCGTGTTTCCCGCGTATCTCCTGTGGAATAAGTCCCTCGAAATTCCGGGCGCAGCTGTCAAGAGCTTTTCTCACGATCTCTCTCAGTTTTTTCTGAGTGAGGCCTTCTGTAAGCGGGTAGACGGGCACTATCCTTCCGAACTGAAGAGGGTTTCCTATATCATCTTCATTCTCTATTATCTCTATGTCCTGAGGAAGAGGATGGATTATCTGAAGAGACTTTTTGCCGGAAGCAGATGAGGCCTTGCCGTGAACTATAAAATGCCTTCCCTGGCGGAAAAGCCCCCTCAGGTAGCGGGGGTTGTAGTTAAACCACAGCAGTCCGAGTCTCTGCGTTCCGTCGGAGAGCGTGACCCGGAAAAAACTTCTCTTCCTGTTTCTTATCTCTCCCAGGGAAACGACGCGGCCGCGCACCGTGTATTCTCCTCCGGGAAGCAGCTCGCACATCTCGGTTATGTTTCTTCTGTCATCATATTTTTTCGGGCAGTAGAACAGAAGATCATAGACCGTACGGACGGATCTTTTCTCAAGCAAGGCGGCGGCCCTGCGCCCGACGCCGGGAATATCCGCTACGTCCTCAAGAACTCCTCCGGGCTTTTTTTCAGAACGGCGGCGCGTGACGGCAGGACGCGCGGGGACATCCGGTTCCGGCAGCCGGACCGAAGTGCCTTTTATCCCGCGGATGACTGCGAGGGCTGAAGATATCCTTTTGATCTTGTCACGACGCTCAAGGTCATTGAAATCAGAAAAGGAATTCCTGAGTGCCATTATCTGGCTTTTTATCTGGCCGGGGAAATTCCCCGTGAGGAACCTCGTCGAGATTTTTCTCACGTCCTCTCCGAGTTCCGGAACCTTGTCAAGATTCGAAAAATTATTCCTTGAGGCAAAAAGAAGTGGAGTCTCCAGAGAACGCAGGATTTTTTCCAGCTCGCCCCGCATAATGAATCAGGCTTTTTCCGCTTTAGCGGCTTTTCCGACTATATTGCCGTCTTTATCGAGATTAAGGGTGCTTTTGCACTTTGGATAACCGCTGCAGCCGAGAAAGCGCCCGCGGCGGCTGCGGCGAACAACCATGGGTTTACCACATTTCTCGCATTTTATATCTTCACGGACCTCGGGAGGTTCCTTCTGCTTTATGACGATCTTGCCGTCCTGCCTAGTGAATTCCTTGGGGTTTTTACAATCGGGGTACCTTGAGCAGGAAAGAAACTGCCCGTAGCGCCCCTCCCTTATAACCATGGGGGCTCCGCACTTGTCGCATTCTATATCATCGCAGATCTCGGGGTCGGTTTTCTTGCCCACGACGATCTCGCCGTCTTCCGCTCTTGTGAAGTCCTTCGCGTTCTTGCATTCAGGATACGCGGAGCAGGAAAGAAACTGCCCGTAGCGCCCCTCCCTGATAACCATGGGGGCTCCGCACTTGTCGCATTCTATATCGGTCGGAATCTCCAACTTGCGCCCCTCGATTTCCTCCTCGGCCCTGGTCACGCTCTTTGAAAACCCGTCGTAAAAACCCCGTAGGAGTTCAACCCAGTGAACTTCGCCTTCTTCCACCCTGTCAAGATCGCTTTCCATCCGGGCCGTAAACTCCTCGTTCATTATTCCCGGGAAACCCTCCACCAGAAAATCGTTCACGGAGAAGCCCAAGGGAGTCGGAACGAACCTTGCCTTCTGCCGTTCGGCGTATCCCCTGTCCTGTATTGTCGAAAGGATGGAAGCGTAGGTCGAGGGTCGTCCGATACCTTTTTCCTCAAGCTCTTTCACGAGCGAACTCTCCGAATACCTGGGCGGCGGCTGAGTGAAATGCTGCTTGGGGTCAAGCTTCAGAAGAGAAAGAATATCTTTTTCAGAAAGCTCGGGAAGCCGTTTGTTCTGGTCTCTTTTCGAGTTCTTATCAGTATCGCTGGTTTCTTCTTTTTCAGTTGCCTCCTCGTAGGCGGCTGTAAAACCCGGAAACTTCATCACGTTGCCAGTGGCCCTAAAAACGGCTTCACCCGCTGTGATGTCAACACGAGTCTGGTCGTATACAGCCGGAGACATCTGCGAAGCAATGAACCTTTTCCATATAAGGGAATAAAGCTTATACTGGTCTTCGGTGAGAAACTTCTTGAGGTCTTCGGGACGCCTTGAAGGAAAAGTGGGCCTTATGCATTCGTGGGCGTCCTGCGCAGATTTTTTTACCTTAAAGGTGTTTGGACGCCTTGGCACGTAATCCCCTCCGTAGTTCTCGGATATGAATCCCCTTGCTTCTGCTATGGCGTTATCAGAAGCCCTCACCGAATCGGTCCTCATGTAAGTTATAAGTCCTACGGGCCCCTTACTTCCAAGTTCAACCCCCTCGTAGAGCCCTTGGGCAACCAGCATAGTTTTTTTCACGGAGAAGCGGTATTTCTTCGAGGAATCCTGCTGAAGGGTGCTTGTTATGAAAGGGGGAAGAGGGTTTCTTTTACGTTCTTTCTTTTCGATCTTCCCTACGACAAAATCCCTTCCTGAAAGCGCAGAAACTATTTCTTCTGACTGCTGAGCATTTTCAATTTTGGCTTTTTTCCCCCGGAACATGTGGAGCGAAGCCGTGAAAGCATCCGCATCGGGATCCACGGTCTTCTTAACAAGCGCGTCAAGGGTCCAGTATTCCCGCGGCTTGAAATTCTGAATCTCCCTTTCCCTGTCAACGACGAATCTGAGAGCAACGCTCTGCACCCTTCCGGCGCTCAGCCCCTTTTTAACCTTCTTCCAGAGAACAGGACTCACTTTGTAGCCGACGATCCTGTCAAGAATTCTTCTTGCCTGCTGAGATTCGAAGCGGTCTGTGTTAATAGCAAGGGGTCTGCTCATTGATTCCCTGACGCCCGCTTCTGTTATTTCGTGTATAAGAACCCTGTGGACCTTGTCCCAGAGATTAAGGCGGTTTGCGATGTGCCACGCGATCGCTTCCCCTTCTCTGTCCGGGTCGGAGGCAAGATAGACTTTTTCCGCGTCCCGCGACGCTTTTTTCAGATTCTCAAGATACTTGGTTTTGCCCTTTATAACGGTATATTTGGGCTTGAAATCGTTTTGGATATCCACCCCGAGACTGCTGCTCGGAAGATCTACGAGATGTCCTGAAGAGGCTTCCACGCGGAAATCCCGACCGAGATATTTCTTTATTGTTCTCGCCTTTGAAGGAGATTCGACTATGACAAGGGATTTAGCCATAAGAATAGTTGTTCCGCAAAATCTGTCTAAATCTTATAAAAAACCCACGGAATCTGTCAATACCGATGTAAACCATTCCCCAAAGCATCCACAGCGTATCAAACTTCTATACTCCGTACAAGGGCCTCGTTGGCATTATACCACCTAAGCGAGTTTTCAATACCGGTCTCGATATCAAAGCAAGGCTCCCAGTCCAAAATCTTTTTCGCCTTGTCTATACTTGCCAAGGTAACCCTGATATCGGAAGGATGCGGGGCGCTGCAAGTAACTTTAGCTCTTTTGCCGGTTCCGCGTTCTATCACGTCTATGATTTCGTTTAGGGATACGGAGGCTGCGCTTCCGAGATTTATTACCTCAAAGCCCAGATTCTTTATCGCCAGGACAGTGCCCGCCGCGATATCGTCAACGTAGGTAAAGTCCCTTTTCTGTTCTCCGTCGCCGAGTATTACTATTTCCTCTCCCTCATTTATCCACTTTATGAACCGAAAAACGCTCATGTCTGGCCTTCCTGCGGGACCGTAAACCGTAAAGTAGCGAAGCACCGAGATATCTATTCCGTAAAGAGAGTTGTAAACCGAGCAAAGGCCTTCGGCCGATTTCTTCGAGGATGCGTATTGAGAAAGCTGATAATCGGTCTTCATATCCTCCCTGAAGGGGATTTCGTTTTCCCCGTAAACGCTCGAAGTCGAAGCGAGCACGAACTTGCCTATTCCTTCTGAGCGGCAGAACTCAAGGAGATTAAGGGTCCCAGTCACGTTGGTAGAATAATATATCCAGGGATTCTCAATGCTCTGGCGAACCCCTGCACGGGCCGCGAGGTTAATAACGCAGCCAATTCGGCCGTCCCCGCAAAAAGCCTTTATTTCCTCGCACACAGAAAGAAGTTTGGGATTGTCCGATATGTCGCATTCGAAAAAACTGAATCTCTCAAACCCTCTGAGAGTCTCAAGCCTGTGATGCTTGAGCCTCACGTCATAAGCGTCGGACATGTTGTCGAGCCCGAAAACCATATCTCCACGCTCAAGAAGAAGCTCGCAGACTTTGGCGCCTATAAATCCCGCGCAACCCGAAACAATTACATTCATGACAGTAAAGACAACTCCCAGTCCATCTCATCACCTGCCGATTCCGAAATACTTGATACCCATGGCCTCAAGTTTCATGTGGTCATAGATATTCCTTCCATCAAATATCACAGGGGTCTTCATCAGCTCCTTTATCATCTCGAAATTGGGCTGTCTGTACTGACTCCACTCGGTGTGAATCACAAGGGCGTCCGCCCCCCTGCAGGCATCGTAGTAGGATTCGAAGTAATCCACTCTGTCTCCTAATACGGTTCTCGCGTTTTCCATGGCGGCGGGGTCGTGGACGGCAACAGAACATCCCGCATCAAGAAGCCTCTCTATCACGTACAGCGATGGGGCCTCTCTTATATCATCCGTGTTGGGCTTAAACGAAATTCCCCACACGGCAACTCTTTTTCCTCCAAGATCAGAGAAAAACCCGGCTATTTTATCGAAGAATCTCTCCCTCTGAGCGGCATTCACGCGGTCAATCGCGGCTACAACCCTAGGTTCATAACCTACACCGTGCGCCATTTTCTCAAGAGCTTTTACGTCCTTCGGGAAACACGACCCTCCGTATCCGATTCCCGGATAGAGATAATATCTGCCTATCCTCGCATCAGAACCTACCACCGAGCGCACCTCGGACACGTTCGCACCCAGAAGTTCGCACAGATTGGCTATATCGTTCATAAACGATATCCTGGTGGCAAGCATTGCGTTTGAAGCATACTTTGACATTTCGGAAGATCGGATGGAAACCACTATCGTCCTGTCGGCAGACCGCATAAAGGGAGAGTAAAGCTCCCTTAGAACCGAGCCTACCGATTCATTCTCAACTCCTATTACCACCCTGTCGGGCTTAAGGAAGTCCTCAATCGCTGCTCCTTCCTTGAGAAATTCAGGATTCGACGCCACACCGAATTCCTGATCCGTGAGGGATTTTATAGTGTCGCGCACCCTCTCGGTAGTGCCAACGGGAACCGTACTTTTGGTTACCACTATCTTGTATCCGTTAAGGTTGCTCCCTATCGACCGCGCAACTTCGAGAACAGAAGAGATATCCGCCTCGCCGTCTTGCGCCTGAGGAGTTCCAACCGCAATAAATACAAGAAAGGATTCCCTGACGGCCGAAGCTATATCGGTTGTAAATGAGAGCCTTCTCTCATCTATATTGGTGCGCACCATCTCATCAAGACCCGGCTCGAAAAAGGGAACTTCAGCGCGCCGAAGGCTCTCGATTTTGCTTTCATCTATGTCAACGCACACAACGCTGTTCCCGCTTCCCGCTAAACACGCCCCCGTTACAAGCCCCACGTAACCCGTTCCTATAACTGCTATTTTCATCTGATAAGTTTCCTCAGATAAATACGCGGACAATCCCGCGCTGGAATCTTCAACCCGCCCGTTGACCAATTAAAAGACAAGATAGGGTACAACAAATCCTCAAAAAATAAACAGACTGAGCAGGTAGTTGATATTATCAGTCACTATAAAAATAAAGATGAGTAAGCCGGATAAAAAAGATGATTTAAGTTTGTTTTTAACAGAGTCCGCCGTTGATTTGGCTTCAATAATATTTCCCAGATTTGCCCATGTTTCTAATTGTGATTCTGGCATTGCCATATCATATAAATTCCCAAATATCCTTGCAGAGCAGGTGGTCTAAACTCTGGATGTGGTCTTTCAATATGTCTTCTGTGAGCATATTTGGGCGAATATCGCAGTAATAAACACCATCAAGGGGGTTAAGCTTGACCGAGTAACCGCGGAAATGTCCTGGCAGGAAAGTTGAACTGATACCGTACTTGTTCTTCTTATTGGTTTTCTTTCGCTGAACATCATTTAGAAACACAGCAACGTGTGGAACATTCGTATCGGTTAACTTGCTGTACAAAAACTTATCGATGAAAATTTTGTCTATTCTATCTTTGCTGGAAGTTTTTATTGAACCAATAAGTTTTACCTCTTCATCACGTTCAATAATCAAATCGTGCTGGTAGCTCATTTGGAACTGCTTTTCTCCCTGAAGCATAAATGGGATTTTTACTACACCAGACTTACACTCAACACCGACCTCCTTGATGACGAGATGAATTAAGCGTTCAAAAAGGTCTCCGTTGATCTTTCTTGCTTTATTAGAAGCTCCTGCCGGTAAAGCGTCAAGGGTTGAACCGATAGCCATTTGCAAAGTATAAACTGTCTTATTGATAGACTCTCTTTTTTTCTTGGATCTTATATCTTTAGCATTGTTCAGTATTTTAGCAAAAGACTCTTTGGCAACAGGGAAATCAGAGGCATCGTACATAAGTTTTGAATTTATGGGACGAGTAATCTGATAGTCGCCGTCTGAACCGTATTGATAAAACTGGTAGTGATTCTCGTTCTGGGAAACTATGACTGCTTGCAGTTTAGTAGCGACATATTCTAGATATCTTTCCGTGAAGTCCAAGAAATCAGAAATCGAGCTAAATTTTGTTTTGTCTGTTGCGATATCAGCGAGTTGGGTAATTTTCATCGTATTGAATTTCTGCGTTTAAGATTCTCGAAATCATATTGCCTCCATTTTTGTATAGGCCAATCTTCAATCAGTTCAATACGTTTTACTGCCCAATCGAGATATTCCTGAGACAAATCACATCCTATCCATTTCCGTTTGAGTTGCTCCGCACAAACGGTTGTAGTTCCAGAACCGAGGAACGGGTCGAATATTACATCGTCTTCTTTAGACGAAGCAAGAATGATTTTACGTAGAAGTTCCTCCGGCTTTTGCGTAGGATGCGGGGTTTTTTCGTGCATTCCGTTGCAAGTCGTCGGGATTTCCAGAACATCTTTCGGTTTGGCTCCTTCAGGATTGGGTTCCCAGTGGTGCTGTTTGCCGTTTCCGTATTGACTTGTAGCTGCCTGTGGGTGCGAGGGATACTTCAATGTGTGCTCCGAGTAAGGTATTCTCACAGCATCAACATTGATCTTATGCTTTTTTGTTTTTCGAAAATGCAAAATGCTCTCATGTGACCTCCCCCAGTCATTCGCCAGGCTCGCTTTGTTTTTATAATGCCAGATTATCCAACGGCATTTGTGAAAAAAGTCCATCGCCGGAGATTTAATATCAGCCACTATTTCCGAAAAACCACAAATGTAGAGTGAACCTGTTGGCTTGAGGATTCGGGCCGCCTGTTCTATCCAGACGCATGACCAGTCAATGTACTCTTTCTGTGAATTGAAGTAGTCCCAGTCAGCTTTCTTGATATTATATGGCGGGTCGGCAAAAACCAGATCAACAGATTCGTCGTCAAGGTCTTTCATTACATTCACGCAGTCCCCTAAATAAAACTTTCCATTCGGGTGAATGTAGTAAACTTGGGGTGAGAAAGTTTCTTGTTGGGGCAACTCTAGAATCTTACCTCTGAGCTGCTTCTGGCCAAAAAACTCATCTAAATCAGTTTTCCGTTTGAAAGACTGTCCAGTGCTTTTTCCCATACTTGTCTAATTAAATAATCTGAACAACTTCGCATACTCCGAAACTTATAAACAGAGTCTTGTAGGCTAACTCAACCTGCCTCGTCTGTGCTCTTTTACGAACACAATCTTCGTGATAAACTGACAGCTTTTTCCCCGCGAAATTATTTAAGATAACCATAGGAACTGACATGATTACCAAACACTCTTATAGTGTATAGATTATAATCCAGATTTCATAAAATTTCTAACCTGCATTATAAACCTCTTGAAGAGCCTCGCCGCGTCCTCAAACATCCGTTTCCAACGTTGCAGCACTCCATTCTTTCTCCTTGCCATTGTAAAATCCGAGAACCTTGAAGGTGATATCTTTAATGACAACCGTCCGATTACAGTCAGGCTACTTGCGTATACAGTTCCCGCAGAGGAAAATCCGCGATGGACAAAAGTATAGTTACAGGGAAAAAGCTAAGGAGGCGCATCTTGAAATCTCATACCGAGTATCTTTGGTTTAACACGGACAAAAAAAGAGAGTTCGTTCATATAACTCCGACGGTAAGACAGACCGTGCAGCAAAGCGGCATAACCGAGGGTTTTGTCCTCGTGTCCGCAATGCACATAACGGCTTCTGTCTTCGTAAACGATCTCGAGCAGGGGCTTTTCGAGGACATATGGGAATGGCTTGAAGGCCTCTCCCCCTTCAGGGAAGATTACAAACATCACCGCACGGGGGAAGATAACGGCGATGCTCACCTGAAAAATCTCCTCATGCACCACCAAGTGGTGGTTCCCGTGACAGAAGGAGAACTTGATCTCGGCCCCTGGCAAGAAATCTTCTACGGGGAGTTTGACGGCAAGAGAAGAAAAAGGGTGGTCGTGAAGGCTACCGGGATATGAAAAACCGACGAGAGAGCAAAGAGCCCAGAATATTCATAGACAGCCGTGGCAGGTGGTTTCACGACGGGATCAGAATAACCCACAGGTGGACATACCTTGAGAACAACAAAAACCTCGACATAGACACAGACGGAAAGCTTTTTGTTCAAGAACAAGGGAGCAGGGTTTACGTCGAGTGCGAGGACACCCCTTTTGTTGTTACTATGGTCACCAAAACGGAGAACGGTTTTTCCATAAGGTTAAACGACGAATCCGGGGAAGAACTGGATTTGACGACTCTCACCATAGCCGAGCAGAACATACCTTACGTAAGAGTAAAGAACGGGAAATTCGAGGCCAGGCTGCTTAGCGCGGCCTACTACGAACTAATGAAATACGCAGGAAAAGACGAGAAAGGCTTTTACCTGGAATCCGGACGGAGCAGATCCTATCTGCACCACAACTCAAGAACCGTAAAAAACTACAAGTAAGTTTATTGCGGAAACATTTTTTATAAACTTATAGACTTCAGGGACTTTTTTTGAACCAGATCTAAGAACCGTCTAACTAGATTTGTGTGAAACCTGTTGGGGCATAGGTTACACTGTCTTTGCAAATTATCGGCTTCATCTGCTCAGAAAACAGATTTTGCAGTGCAGGTCATAAAACCGTGTATTGAAATCGCCATCAGCCTTGGCAATGCGATTGGAGGAAAAATGCCGCAAATTGAAATTATTACGGTTTCGTCGCAATCGAGACAATCGAGGTCTTTACGGCCTGCAGTCTCGGCAACGGCTATGCGTATTATGCTAGTGATATCCGCACTCACGAAAACCCATACGGGAATGCGTCATGGAGGACTGAGTTGACTTGCTGGGGTTATACCGGGGCCGAGGGTCCCGATAACTGGGGCTCGCTCTCGCCGGATTACGCGACCTGCGCTATCGGACGCATGCAGTCACCGATTGACATCACCGGCGCCTTTCCCGTTAAGGGATCGGCACTGAAATTTGATTACAGGCCCTCTTCTCTGAAGATTCTAAACACCGGACACACCCTCCAGGTAAATTACGCACCCGGCAGCACACTGACTGCAGCAGGTGAAATTTACGAACTGTTGCAGTTTCACTTTCACGTTCCGAGCGAGCACGCCTTTGATGGTTCGCACGCGGCGATGGAGGCACATTTCGTACACAAAAACCCAGCAGGCGTACTGGCAGTGGTTGGTGTTATGATGGAAATAGGCACACGAAACCATGCTCTGGCTGCGGTGTTTGACAACGTACCGACCGAGGCAGGAATAGAAATTGATGTTGCGGGCGCGACAGTGGATGCATCTTCGATACTGCCGACGGCAACCACCGGATACTTCCATTACAAGGGGTCACTCACCACTCCTCCCTGCAGTGAGGGAGTACACTGGTTCATTTTTCCGGACGCAATTGAGGTGAGTGCAGAACAGGTCGCAAACTTTGAGCGGATGTTCGGACACAATGCACGTCCGTTACAAAAGTGCAACGACCGTCTGCTGATTGTATCTTCGTAGCTTCAGTGAAAAACCCCGCACACCCTTGCAACCAACTCATCGGTGAATACCCTTCCCTTGGCGGTGAGCCTGAGACGGTCGCCGTCGGTGAGAATAAAACCGTCAGATTCAAGGTATTCGAGGCCAGAGGCATCAGGTTCGCAGCCGAAGCGCTTCTTTAGACCTTCAATTCCTACCCCGTCGCTTAGCCGAAGTCCCATAAGAAGCTTATCTTCAAGGGCTGTAGTCCGCGAGAGATCATAAGAGGCACAGACGGCATTTCCGTCGCCCGTAACTCGCTTCATGTAAAGCTCGGGATTCCTTACGTTTGACCATCTTATTCCCCAGCCCTCTTCTCCACCGCAGCTAATGTGGGAATGGGCTCCGGCACCCACGCCTAGGTAATCATGACAGTTCCAGTAAATAAGGTTATGCCTGCACTCGTAGCCGGGCCGGGCAAAATTCGATACTTCGTAATTTCCGTACCCCTCTGCCTCGAGAATCTCCCGCGCGCTCCGCATGAACTCGACCAGAACTGAGTCATCGGGAAGAGAGAGTTTCCCTTTGCGCCAAAGCGTCGCAAACTCGGTTCCGGGCTCAATTGTAAGGCAGTAGGCGGATATATGGGTCGGAGAGAATCTCAGGGCAGTGCGGATATCTTCTTCAAACTCTTCCCGGCTTTCTCGAGAGCTTCCGTATATAAGATCAAGGTTATAGTTATGAAAACCGGCGTCCCGGACGTCAACAAGCGCGCGGACACAATCATCTGGAGTGGTGAATCTCCCGTAGAAATCAAGCTTTCTCTGCGAAAAAGACTGCACGCCGACGCTTATTCTGTTTACCCCGACGCGCATCAGTGAAACGAGCTTTTCCCTGTCGGCAGTTCTCGGGTTTACCTCAAGGCTCACTTCTACCTTGGGCGAAAAGGAAGCAATCGAGGCGAGTTTCTCCATTACCATCCCTATGCTTCTGGGCTTTAAAAGCGACGGGGTCCCTCCCCCGAAAAACACCGTGCTTATCTCTCTGCCTTCAATAATGCCCCGGAAGTTTTCAATTTCTCGTTCCAGAGCACGGACGTAATCACCTTCCGGAAAGTTGCCATTAGTCCCATAAGAGTTAAAATCACAATAAGGACATTTGGTAAGACAATACGGAATATGGACATATACGCCAAGGGGCACTTGGTATTTATCGATATTCTCTTTCATCCGCACTCAAGCGACACACCGCGGTTGCCACATGATGAGTATACCGAAAAATTTCCTCCTTCTTCTCAGTTCACTACTGCTGCTTTCCCAGACCGCGTGGGCGCAGCAAGTAATCCCAATTGAACGGGCCGTCGAGATAGCACTGCTTAACAGCCCGGAACTCCGGATTTCCCGTTCCGAGGTCGACATCTCGAAGTCAATACTCAGGCAGGCAAAAGCTCCCCTTTATCCCCAGCTCAGCGGAAAACTCGTAGTACCGTTTGTGGGAAGAGAGTCCGGTTTTTACGTCGACCAGATGATATGGGACTTCGGAAAGACAAAAGCCAGGATAAGGGCAAGAGAACATCATGTGGAATCCGCAAGATACTTGCTTACGGGCTCAGAAACGATGCTCGTGCGCGACACGCGCATCGCCTACTATCAGGCGCTCTCCGAGAAAAACCGGCTCGATGGAGCAGCTACAGAGACCAAACGCAGGGAATGGCTCCTTGAGAAAACAGAAGAGCTTTTCGCCGTCGGGAAAAAGTCCGCCCAGCAGCTAAGCCAGGCGGAAATCGACCTGCAGCAGGCAAAACTCGAACTGGTCTCAAGAGAAAACTCCTACGAACTCGCCATGCTTAGTCTAAGGCACCTGATGAATGACCCCTCGCTCGGACAGTTCGACATCCGTGAGGATCTTGCCTATGAGAAGGTATACGAAACCAGAGAAGATCTTGTAAGCTTCGCCCTTTCTGAAAACGCAGAGATAAAGAGTCTTCTGGCGGACCATGATGGAATAAGGGCCTCGATTGCGGAGAACAGGGGGAAATTTCTTCCGTCGATATTCGGCAGGGCAGCGTACAGATTTGAAGGAGAAGGCGCCGAGACGCCAGCTTTTATAGCCGGACTCGGCGTTAAGATTCCCATCTTTGAGGGATTCTCAAGGTTTGGCCAGATGGCGCAGTCAAAGGCTGAACTCACAAGAAACGAGGCGCAGACCGAGCTGCTCAAGAACAGAATAATCCTCTCGGTTGGGGAACTCTATCTCGAACTCAAGCACCTCGAGAAAAAAATAAAAATACTTGAGGACTCGGAATCGATATCGGAGAAAAACCTGCTTCTGGTCAAGGAAAGGTACAAGTCGCGAAGCGCTTCGAAAATAGAATTTGCCCAAGCGCAGGCGCTTTATGAGGAGGCGGTAGCGGACTACAAAAACTCCATATACGGCTATAAAATGGTAAGGTTAAGGCTGTTAAGCCTCTGCGGAAAAGAGATACAATGAAAAATTTCCCCCGCTCAAACCTTCTCTACGCCGTCGCCGCCGTAGTAGTCATCGCAGGATACTTCATCTTTTTCGGAGGAAAGGAAGGCAAGGTAGAGTACGTAACGCAGAAAATCGAGAGAGGAGACATAACTTCCCTCGTAAGAGCTTCGGGAACCTTAAAACCGACTAAAGAAGCAAGAATATATTCACAAATAAACGGAACGATAAAGGAAGTCCGCTCCGAGGTGAACGACGAGGTCAAAAAGGGCCAAGTGCTGGCCCTTATGGAAGAACCGGAAGGGCTCTCAGGAGACGTCGAATACTTCAAGGAGATACTTAAGAAGACCACAACCGACCTTGAGATTTCAACCAACTCGCACGGGGCAAACGAGAGACTCTACGAAAAAGAGCTTATTTCCCGGGAGGAGTTCAACTTATCTCTCTCTGAACACAGCGCGGCAGTTGCCGCACGTGAGAAAGCCCAAGCCGACCTAGAAACGGCGCAGAGAAAACTTGACGCGACCCGAATCACTTCCATGCTCGACGGCATGGTGCTTGAAAAGAACATTATAATCGGCGAACAGATACACCCGAACAAATCCGAACCCCTGTACGTACTGGCTGAAAATCCTCGAACCCTTCACCTAGTCTCAAACGTAAGCGAAGCAGACATAGGAAAGATAAAAGAGGGTCAGGACGTCCTCTTCAGGGTTGACGCATTTCCGGGCAAGAATTTCAGCGCGAAGATAAAACAGGTGGCAAACTCTCCGAGCATAAAAAACGATGTCGTCACCTACGACGTAACGTGTCTTGTAGAGAACCCGGAACTCGAGCTTAAACCCGGGATGACCGCCGAAGTAAAGAAAGTCATATCAACCAAAAAAGACGTGCTTAAAGTTCCCACCGCCGCACTTCGCTTCATTCCCCCGAAATCTTCAGCCGTCGCTACTGAGGCAGGCGAAAACGTCTGGGTCCTCAAGCAGGGAAAACTCTCTCCAGTAGTAATAGAGACCGGGATTAGCGACGACTTCCACACAGAAATTCTAAGCGGTCCGCTTTCCGAAGGAGACCCGATAGTGGTTGAGTACACGGTTTCCGGCGGAAACAACAAAGGACCGGGCTTTGCGCTTCCCCAGCCGAAAAGATTCTGATGACACCGCCCGTAATCAAGCTCAAGAACATCGGTAAAACCTACTCGAACGGAAAGGTCGAGGTTGAAGCACTTCGATCCATAAACCTTGAGATAGCACAAGGAGAATTCGTCGCCGTCATGGGATCTTCGGGATCCGGCAAAAGCACCCTTATGAACATTCTCGGCTGCCTCGACACGCAGAGCAGCGGAGACTACATGCTTGACGGTGCCGACATAATGGAACTCGAAAGCGATGAGAAGGCGGAAATACGGAGCACGAAGATTGGCTTTGTCTTCCAGAGCTTTAACCTGCTGCCGCGAACCACTGCACTTGAAAACGTGGAACTGCCGCTGGTCTACTCAGGCATGCCGGGAACCCAGAGAAAAAATCTTGCCTCGGCCGCACTTTCTCTCGTGGGACTCGCAGACAGAGCGGATCATCTTCCCAACCAACTCTCTGGGGGACAGCAGCAGAGGGTGGCAATAGCCAGGGCGGTCGTAAACAACCCGAGGATGATACTGGCAGATGAACCAACCGGAAACCTGGATACGGCAACGAGTTACGAAATAATGAAGATATTCAAAGAACTGAACGAACAGGGAAAAACGATAGTAATGATAACGCACGAAGAAGACATAGCTTCCCGCTCAAAGAGAATAATAAGCCTGAAGGACGGGGAGATCATCGAGGACAGACCGAGCGGCCCGATTTAACTCTGTCGACCCTCACAAACCGTGATTCCAAGGCTCGAGGGGTCCCGATTGAGAACGCAACTGGGTTGCAACCTGTCTCTGGAACTGGAGGATTGCCCTAGTGCTCTAATCAGTCCTCTTCCGGCATTATCACGAATTCTGGATAAGCTTCGATGCCCAGATTGCCCACATCCTGGCCGATGGCCTCGACATCCTTTGAGACCCGTAACCCCAAGGTGCGGTCGATGACAAACCACAACAGCATTGATGACCCAAACACGAACACGCCGATGGCCAAAATGCCGATGATCTGAGCAAAAAGACTTCCACCGGCGGCAATGCAGACCGCCAACGTCCCCCAGATGCCAGTGCAGAGATGAACGGGGACAGCACCCACGACGTCGTCGATCTTTATTATTTCCAAAGACTTCATGGACAACAGGCAAACCATGCCCCCGATTGCTCCGATCACTACTGCCCAGTGATGCTGGACGATATCCGGCGCCGCTGTGATCGCGACGAGACCGGCCAGAGCGCCATTAAGTCCGGCGAACAGGTCGACACGGCCCAGTACGGGCCGGGAGAGGCTCAGAGCTGCCAAAACCCCAGCCCCCGCCGCTAGGTTAGTGTTGGAGAAGATGTTGCTCACCGCCACGGCATCGAGTGCGCCGCTAAGAGCCAGCTGCGAACCGCCGTTGAAGCCGAACCAGCCCAACCACAGGATAAAGACGCCAAGAGTGACGACCGGAACATTGGATGGAGGGGTCGGTTTGACACTGCCATCAGCCCGGAACTTGCCCGAGCGCGGCCCAAGCATTATGGCCCCCGCGAGTGCTGCCCAGCCTCCCGTGGAGTGGACCACGGTGGAACCGGCGAAGTCCTTGAACCCCAATTCAGCCAACCAGCCCCCGGCCCAAGTCCATGCGCCAACGATTGGGTAGATGATCGAGGTCAGTACAGCGATGAAGACAAAGAAAGGCCACAGCTTCACGCGCTCGGCCAGAGTGCCCGAGACAATCGAAGCCGTGGTCGCCACGAACACCATCTGGAAGAACCAGTACGACATCGCCGAGTAACCGCTCTCGACGACGGCCGCGGTGGCTGTTTCCTCGCCACCCAGCAACGCCACTTCATCTGCGGTCGTGCCGTACAGGAATTCGAACGAACCAAACCATCCGCCCGGCTCGACACCAACATACATGATGTTGAAACCGATCAGGTAGTACGCCAGTCCGGCAATGGAGTAGAGACCAATGTTCTTCAGGCAAATGACCGAAGCGTTCTTCGTCCGTACCGAACCCGCCTCGAGCATTGTAAAGCCTGCTGCCATCCACATCACGAGGGCACCCCACACAAGAAACCCAAACGTGTTGAAGACGAACTGCGCCTCGCCCTCGATGGCGGCCCATGCGGACACGGGCGACAAGACCAAGACCACTAGCATCGCGACAATGCCGAATCTAGTCACAACCCAAGTGGCAGAATTCCGACAGCCCTTAAATAACCGAAAGTCCTGGATGATCATAGCTGGTTTCTACCTCCTTCTACGATGGACAGCGATCACACAACGAGCGACAAGACAAAGACGCGGTTTTAGTAGAGAGCATAGTGCTTTCCGGTGTTCGTGTTGAGATCAAACTTAAAATAATGCCTGATTGCGCGATCGCCGAAAAAATATTTTTCTACCTCCTATTAAAACACGCTTTGAGTAGCACCTCAATAGAAAACAGCGGAACTGTCAAATCATAATGACTCGAAACCATGTAAGGACCCCAAGCTGATTCTACACCGCAGTGAACAAGCAATTCTGCCGGTTTTATTATGAAATCCAGATGCCTGCAACTTCCAGACGTAACAGAAGGTCCTTGTTCCGTGTTGGAAATTGTCACCTTTGTGATGCTGGTTCTACGACATGTTTGAAAAATACTTCCAATTCCGTACAATCAAACCCAAATCAGGGTTTGCGCTTCATAGTTGAACAGGCAACTCAAGAGGAAATCAAAATGTCAAAGATAAACGAAATAAGAGCAAGAGAAATACTGGATTCAAGGGGAAATCCAACGATAGAGGTGGAGGTGAACTGCTCAGACGGAGCCTTCGGTCGGGCGATGGTTCCCTCGGGAGCATCGACCGGAGAGCACGAAGCACTTGAGCTTCGGGACGGGGAGAAGCACAGGTATATGGGAAAGGGGGTTTTGAAGGCAGTAGAGAATGTCCACGACATAATAGCTCCGCGCCTTGAGGGCCTTGAGGTGCACAACCAAGAGCTGATAGACAGCACCATGATAGAGCTTGACTCGACGGAAACAAAGTCCCGTCTCGGAGCGAACTCCATTCTGGGCGTGTCACTTGCCTCGGCGAGGGCGGCTGCGAATTCCAGGGGAACCTCTTTTTTCAGCTATCTAGGAGGTGAAAATGCCGATACCCTCCCCGTACCGCTTATGAACATAATCAACGGCGGCGCTCATGCGGACAACAACCTTGATTTTCAGGAATTCATGATAGTTCCCCATGGTTTCTCCACTTTCCGGGAAGCCCTTCGGGCGGGAGTGGAAACCTTCCACACACTCAAATCCATACTCAGCGCCAAGAACCTCTCGACAGCCGTCGGAGACGAAGGAGGTTTTGCACCTTCCCTGGGATCGAACGAAGAGGCGCTCGAATGCATAATAGAAGCCATATGGAAAGCCGGATACAGCCCCTCGGAGCAGATATCAATAGCGCTTGACGTAGCTTCAAGCGAGTTCTTCCGCGAGGGAAGTTACCATGTGGAGCGAAAAACCGTACCGGTCGCCGGTTTAATGGAAATATACGAGAAGTGGATAAAAAAATACCCTATCGTTTCGATAGAAGATCCCCTGGATGAAAACGATTGGGAAGGCTGGAAGACGCTTACGAAAAAAATAGGCTCCGACGTACAGCTTGTCGGAGACGATCTTTTTGTAACGAACACAAAGAGACTCTCAGACGGAATAGATTCGGGCTTGGCAAACTCCATACTCATAAAGGTAAACCAAATAGGAACGCTTACCGAAACCCTCGAAGCTATTGAGATGGCCAAGCAGGCGGGTTATAGTTACATAATATCCCATCGCTCGGGAGAAACAGAAGACTCGACGATAGCGGATATTGCAGTTGCCACAAACGCCGGTCAGATAAAAACCGGGTCGGCATCCCGAAGCGACAGAATAGCAAAATACAACCAGCTTCTGCGCATAGAGGAGGAGCTTGGGGAAAAAGCGCGGTTCGGGAACGAAAAGACGGCGCTCTGGAGCAGTTAACGATGGCAGGAAAAACTCTTTTTGACAAAATCTGGGAATCCCACCTCGTGCACGAAGAGGAAGGTAAACCGTCCCTTCTCTACATAGATCTTCACCTAGTTCACGAAGTTACCTCTCCCCAGGCGTTTGAAGGGCTGAGAATTACGGGACGAGAAGTAAGGAGACCGGACCTTACTTTCGCCACCATGGATCATAACGTACCGACCACCGACCGTAGCGGACCAATTTCGGATCCCATATCCGCAAAACAGATAGAAGCCCTGCGGCAAAACTGCAAGGATTTCGAAATAACGCTCTTCGGAATAAGAATAAACAACCACTCCCAAGGCATAGTGCACGTTATCGGGCCCGAACTCGGCCTTACAAAACCCGGGATGACCATAGTGTGCGGAGACAGCCACACTTCCACCCACGGAGCGTTCGGAGCACTCGCCTTCGGTATAGGAACAAGCGAAGTGGAGCATGTTCTGGCGACGCAGTGCTTAAGACAGAACCGCCCGAAGGTGTTTGAAATAAGGGTCGAGGGCGAACGCCAGTACGGGGTTACCGCAAAGGACATAATCCTGGGCATAATCGGACATATAGGAACCGCGGGGGCCACCGGGACCGTGGTCGAATACCGAGGAGAAGCGATAGAGGCACTTTCCATGGAAGAGAGGATGACGGTATGCAACATGTCGATAGAGGGAGGAGCAAGAGCCGGAATGATAGCGCCCGATCAAAAGACCTTCGAGTACGTAGAGGGCCGCCGGTACGCACCGAAAGATGGCAATTACGAAAAGGCCCTCGAACACTGGCAGACTCTCCGCACGGACCCCGACGCCGTTTTCGACAAATCAGTCACCCTTGACGCCCGCAAGATAGCTCCACAGGTAAGCTGGGGAACCAACCCAGGGATGGTAACGGACATAACTTCAAAAGTACCCGATCCAAGGGAGTGCGAAGACTCAAGCAAGAGAAAATCAATGGAACAGGCCCTTGAATACATGGACCTCAAGGCAAACACCCCGATAACGGACATACACGTTGACAGGGTGTTTATAGGTTCCTGCACGAATTCCAGAATGGAAGATCTGCTGGCGGTTGCGAAGCTCGTAAAAGGCAGGAAAGTAGCCGATGGAGTAAACGCAATGGTGGTTCCAGGTTCCCAGCTTGTAAAGAAAAAGGCAGAGGAAATGGAACTTCACAGGATATTTACCGAGGCCGGATTTGAGTGGCGCGAGTCGGGATGCAGCATGTGTCTTGGAATGAACCCAGACATATTGGCCCCAGGGGAAAGATGCGCCAGTACATCCAACAGAAATTTCGAGGGTCGCCAGGGAAAAGGGGGAAGAACCCATCTGGTAAGCCCCATAATGGCTGCCGCAGCAGCAATCACGGGACATTTTGTGGACGTGCGCGGCTGGGAAATAGAGAAGGGGACTTGAAACATGGAGAAACTTCAAAAGGTATCGGGAAAAGTAGCGGCTCTTGACAGAATGAACGTCGACACCGACCAGATAATCCCCAAGCAGTTCCTAAAACGCATCGAGAGAACGGGATTCGGAGACTTTCTGTTTTTCGACTGGAAATATAACGACGACGGGACCTTAAACGAGGATTTCGAACTCAACCAGACGAGGTACGCGGATGCGTGCATACTTCTGACCCGGGAAAATTTCGGAAGCGGAAGCTCCAGGGAACATGCTCCTTGGGCGATAAGGGAAGCGGGGTTCAGGGTAATTCTGGCTCCATCCTTTGCGGATATTTTCTATAACAACTGTTTTAAGAACTCGATACTCCCCATAGCCCTCTCCAAGGACAGAACGGATGAGTTGTTCCGCATTGTATTGGAGAATGAAGGTTATTCCCTTGAGGTTGATCTGGTTGAGAAATCCGTAACGGGGGAAGGGATAAGCTTTTCATTCGAGATAGACGATTTCAAAAGAAAAGTGCTTCTTGAAGGGCTTGATGACATATCGCAGACCCTTGAGTTAGAAAACAGCATAGAAAAGTATGAAAAGCTTTTCATGAACGAAAGAGATTGGGTTCTTCCTGACGAGCGGAAAAGCTCTTAATCCCCGTCCATCCTCCCCGTTTTTATTTTCTGAAGAAAAGATTGCCCAGAAGCGTGAGCAGGATGCTCAGCACTATGCAGGTTGCGATCGGAAAATAAAAACTGAAATTTTCTCTTTTGATTCTTATATCTCCAGGAAGTTTCCCGAAGAAATCAAGTTTCGCCGCATAAGGCAGTATGACTCCGAGCGCTATTAGCATCGCACCGAGAATGATTATGATTCTTGCGGCTTCGCTTACGTTCACGCAAAAAAAGATACCCGTACAAAAAAAATTGAGAAAATTCTCCGCGGTTTTAAAGTTTTTCCGAGCACTCGCAATTGATGGTCTCCGACAACGATTGCGTTCCAAATGTTTCTTGGTAATAATAGGAAAATTCTAAAACCTTAGTATTAATAACTTCTCAGGAGAAATTCAGATGAAATACAAAAAAACCTTTTTAGTCTTGGCAATGATAGTTGCGGGACTCTTCATAGCTTCCTGTGGAGATGACGATGATGATGAGACCCTGACCATACTTTACTGGCAGGCCCCTACTATAGCCAATCCCTATCTTGCCGGCGGGACTAAGGATGTTGATGCTAGCGCTTTGATCCTAGAGCCCCTGGCGAACTATGATGAGGAAGGAAGGCTAGTACCTCGACTAGCCGAGGAAATTCCGACCGTGGATAGTGGCGGCGTATCAGAAGATATGACCACGATTACCTGGAAGCTTAAAGAAGGAATCCTTTGGTCCGACGGCACTCCCCTAACGGTCGAAGATATTATATTTACCCACAGGTACTTGTGTTCTCTGCCAGGAACAGAAGATATGTGTGAGCTCGTACCCATAGGGAATGTGGACCCTGTCGAGGATTCCCCGCTTAGCATCAAAATTACCTTCACTGCCCCTGTAATCTATCCATATGCCCTCTTTGTGGGAGCCTCTTCCCCTATTCTGCAAAAGGCGCAGTTTGCAAACTGCGTCGGTGAGGCAGCTCAGGAATGTGTTACGGAAAATCTATATCCAGTTGGGACAGGGGCCTATAAAATCACCGATTTCTCAATCAGTGAATCAGATACAGAAACTAACTCAATTCTTACTTATGAAATCAACGAACATTTCCGCGTAACCGACCGGCTATTCCCCAAAGTGGTAATAAAAGGTGGCGGGGATGCCGTCACTGCTGCACAGGCCGTCCTGGAAAGGGGTGAAGCTGACTACGCTTGGAATCTGCAAATAGACCCTCAAACTCTCGGGGCTTTGCAGGAAGTCGGCGAGGGAACAGTTCGACCGGCCTTTGCCTCACTTGTTGAACAATTGGTAGTAAACTTCTCCAATCCCGACCCAGATCTGGGAAACCGACGCTCCGAGTGGTCAGAAGGCAATAATCCTCATCCCTTCCTGACCGACCCGGCAGTGCGCAGGGCCTTGTCCTTAGCCATTGACCGCGGACATATCGCCGAGCAACTTTACGGTGCCGCGGGCAGGGCAGCCTGCAACATTATTCCAGCACCCCTCCAGTACGTTTCACCGAATAACCAGGACTGCCTGACCCAGGATATCGAGCAAGCAAGAACCCTGCTTGAAGAGGCCGGATGGACACCCGGCGCCGACGGTATCCGGGAAAAAGACGGAGTCCGCCTGGAAATTCTTTACCAGACCTCTACTAACTCGGTTCGCCAAGGTACTCAGGAACTGATTCAGGGATGGTGGAGGGATATAGGGGTGGAAGCCGAGTTGAAGAGCATTAACGCAGGTGTTTTCTTTAGCAGTGATCCGGATAACCCCGACAACCTCTGGAGATTTTATGCCGATGTTGAAATGTATGGCAACGGAACATCATCCATTGATCCGCAGAACTATTTGTCAAACTGGCTAACTACTGAGATTCCCGGCTCCGAAAATGACTGGTTGGGCGGCAACATATCTCGCTGGTCCAACCAGGAGTACGATGATCTCTATCAGGAACTGACGCGGACCCCTATCGGCCCGGACCGTGAAAACCTGGTCATTCGAATGAATGACATGTTGATTCAGAACCATGTAGTGATTCCCTTGGTTGACCGCGCTTTCGTCTCGGCTTTCAGCAACAGCCTAAAAGGAGTACGGGTAAACGGATGGGACTCCGAACTGTGGAATATCCACGAGTGGTACCGGGAGTAACACGATCCGCTGTCACACAGCGGGCTCGGAATTTAGATTCTACATATAAACCGGGTTCTCCGCTGCCAATCCCCTGCTATTTTCTGTACCCCGTCGGCAGCCTGCTCTAAGCAATTACCCCTGACGCTACTGTTCCCAGCTAATACCATACAGGCTTAAAATTAAATAACGGGTCAAATGGTGTTATAATTTAAATGGGTTGATTTTACAGGGTTTGGGAAACAGGAAAAGGAGAAAAATCATTTAAATGAGCGGATTCGGTCTTGCGCAGACCCCCAACGTAGCACAGAAGCAAAAGCTCATACTCACCCAGCATCTCAGGCTTTTTCTAAGCCTGGTACAGATGAACACGGTTGAGCTCAGGGAGTACCTAGAGGAACAGCTCATAGAAAACCCCGCCTTGGAAGAAGATCCAGATTCATCTCTGGAAACGGAAAAAGAAGATCCGGGAGAATCTCTTCTAAATGAACTCGGCCCGACGGAAACCGACTATCCGGCACCCGAAGAGTTTTCTGCGGAAATAAGCGAGGAGACCACCTGGGAGAACCAGATTCCAAATCAGGATTCTTTGTTTGAGCACCTTCACTGGCAGCTGTCAATGACCGATTTTAGCGAGCGGCAAAAGCAGATAGCTTCGCTTATCATCGGTAACATAAACGAGGATGGATACCTTGATATTGAACTTGAAGAAATAGCAAGGCTGCTTGACGTAGAAGGCTCATCCGAGGCAGGCGGTAACCATGCGGGGGAGATAATACGGGTAGCAGAGAAGATACGCACCACGTTTGATCCCATCGGAGTCGGTTCCCGCTCCCTCTCCGAGTGTCTCGCCGCACAGGCTCTGGATCTCGGTTATGAAAGGGAAAGCGCTCTTGTGCGGGTGGTAGAAAACCATATCGACGATCTCGGCAGAAAAGACTACGAGAAGATCTGCGCCGAACTTGACATAAACAAGGAAGAGGTACTGGAAATTGAAACCGTAATAACCTCCCTTGAGCCAAAACCCGGACGACCTTATTACATTAAAGATGCGACTAGAAACATCGTTCCCGACTTCTACGTGTACAAGGTGGGAGATGACTTGCAGATGCAGTCAAATAGGAGTTTTCCGAAACTCAGAATAAGTTCCTACTGCAAAAAGATTCTCTCCGACCGTGCGAACCTAACGGGAGAAACCACGGACTATCTGCGGGAAAAAATCGAAGTGGCCCAGAGAATCGTCCGCTGCATCGAAGAGCGCGAGACTACAATACGCAAAGTTATGGAGAAAATCGTCGATGAGCAAAGGGAGTTTTTCGATCACGGCAGTGCTCACATAAAACCACTAAAGCTAAAGGACGTGGCTGACACCGTGGGCATTCATGAATCAACCGTGAGCCGTATAACAAGCAGAAAATACATACAATGCCCCCAAGGAATCGTAGAACTTAAAAAGCTTTTCTCAAGAGGAGTCCGCTCATCCAACGGACAAAAGATTTCGCTTGAGAAAATAAAATCAATGATCAGGGAAATAGTTAATGAAGAACCGGCTCAGTGTGCGTTCTCGGACGAAGATATATCCAGAATACTTTCTATGAAAAACGTAAAGGTTGCGAGAAGAACGGTTGCAAAATACAGAAAAATACTCGGCATACCCAGTTCATCAAAAAGACTCTCAAAGGAGGTTTGAACCATGAAAACCGATATCATCACGAAAAACATTCCCGACAAAAGAAGGTCGGAACATTTCAAACGTTACGCGATGAAGAAGATGCCAAAACTCCAGAGGTACATAGACCCAGATAGACATCCGTCAGAGGCGAAAATAATTCTTTCAGCGGAGAAACTCAGAAACAATGCGGAAATAACAATCAGCTCGGGGCCCCTAAAAGCAGCCGCTTCGGTAGAAACGGAGGAAATGCACTCAGCCATAGACAAGCTTTTCGACACGATCATAAAACAACTGCGGAGAAGAACAGATAAGCAGCTGAGCCTGAGAAGAAGAAACGTCTCGAAGACTCCTTCCGCCGCACGTGTGCAGAGGGCCGAGACGGAAAACAACCTGAGAGTAGATCACCAGCACCTAAGTCCCAAGCCCATGAGCGTTGGGGAAGCACTGCTGCAGCTTGACGCGTCCGAAGAGGATTTCGTGGCTTTCAGAAACAGCGAAACGCTTGAAATGAATGTCGTTTACAAAAAAGCCGATTCGAAAAAGGTAGGACTTCTTACACCCTGAACACGGAAAAAGAAAAGTGAAAATCTCTGAATGCCTGGAGAAGAATTCCGTATTTCCCGAACTCGTTTCGACAACAAAACCGGACGTGCTGCGGGAGCTTTCGGAAAAAGTCGCAGACGCCGTGCCCAGGCTTAACGTGCAGAGGCTAAGCGAAACCCTAGTTGAACGAGAGGGACTGTGCAGCACAGCGATTGATTCCGGAGTGGCGATTCCACACGTAAAACTCCTCGATATTCCGGATATAACCATAGCTTTTGCCAGAAGCGAGACAGGGGTTGACTTCGACTCGCTAGACGGAGAAAAAACCTATCTTTTCGCCGTCTTGATAACTCCTGAGAACTGTCCCACGGAAACCCGGATAACCCTGCTTGCGCGGATATCCAAGATATTCGGACAAAAATTGCGTCAAAGGGGGCTTCGGATATTTACAACCTGCTGATTGAAGAAGATGAAAAACTCTGAAAACAGCTACTCTATCTCAGTCGGAGACTTTTACGGAAAATTCGGAGAAAAGCTCGGTCTTGAATCCATTTCCGGAGAGAACGGGCTTGAAAGACGCATTATTTCACCAAGTGCCAAGAAGCCGGGATTAAGGATGATAGAAAAGAAAATAGAACTCGAGCACGGAAACATACA
This sequence comes from Candidatus Dadabacteria bacterium, assembly GCA_026706695.1. Lineage (NCBI taxonomy): Bacteria > Pseudomonadati > Thermodesulfobacteriota > Candidatus Dadabacteria > Candidatus Dadabacteria bacterium. The sequence continues at coordinate 35,304 of JAPOYE010000097.1, forward strand.
AGTGCTCGGCAGAACGGAAATCTCCTATATAAACGGGTTTCCCGGCAGAACCCAAAAAAAAATAATATCAAATCTTCTGTCAAACGATATTCCCTGCTTCATACTCTCAAAGGGAGCTAGCCCAGAAAAATCCTTTATCGAGCATTTTGAGAAAAAAGGGATACCGCTTTTTACAACAACCCTAGGCACGGGGAAATTCATAACCATTCTCAATGAACTGCTCGCCGAGGAATTCGCAACCCGTATAACAGTTCACGGAGTGCTTCTTGACGTGCATCATACGGGAGTCCTGATTCTCGGGAAAAGCGGAATCGGAAAAAGCGAATGCGCAATCGACCTTATAATACAGGGCTCCAAACTTATCGCGGACGACGTGGTCGAAATAAGGAAGATAGGCTCCCAGACACTCGTCGGAGTGGGTCCCGAGAACATAAGGTACCTTGTGGAAGTAAGGGGAATAGGCATAGTGAACATAAAGGACCTTTTCGGAACCACCTGCGTTATGGAAAAAAGAGAAATTGACATGGTTATAGAACTTCACCAGTGGAATTCCGAAACGGAATACGATCGCCTTGGCTTGGACACGAAAACTTACTCCATACTCGACATAGAACTGCCGTACATGGTGCTGCCAGTGAGTCCGGGAAGAAACATGGCGTCCGTAATAGACGTGGCAGTGCGAAACCAGATACTTAAGGAAACTGGCAAGAAGATCGAGATTCCATCCGGCACTCGAGAATAATGGAACGGATAATAATACTGAGCGGACTTTCCGGTTCGGGAAAAAGTACGGCGGCGAAAGCACTTGAAGATCTGGGCTTCTTCTGCGTCGACAACATGCCCCCCGAGCTTCTTTTCTCTTTTATCGACCTTTGCGGGAAATCTCTTACGCAGATAAAAAAAGCGGTCGCAGTCATTGATATACGGATACCGGTAAAAGATACGCTTTACGATTTCGAAAAAGTGCTGGAAAAGATAAGAGGGTCAGCTGAAAGGGTCGATCTTGTGTTTCTTGAATGCTCTGAAGAAACAATCGTTAAAAGATACAAGGAGACAAGGAGAATTCATCCGCTTGGAAGCGAGAAGACGCTTGCAGAAGGAATATCAGAGGAAAAGCAAATCCTGGCAAATATACGAGAGCTCTCGGACAAGCGCATAGACACAAGCACCCTCAGCGTTCACGACCTGAAAGCGATCATAGCAAAGATTGCCGGGACAACCGACAAGCAGACCCCTCTGATTACCCTTCTCTCTTTCGGCTACAGGTACGGAATTCCCGAAGACGCAGATCTGGTTTTCGACGTTCGGTTTCTGAAAAATCCCCACTTCACAGAATCCCTGAGGGATCTTGACGGAACCAGCGGTGAAGTCGTGGACTTTGTCATGTCGGATAAAGCTTCGCGGGAGTTTCTGGAGAAGCTGTGCTCTTTTCTGCGCTTTTTAATCCCGAAATATTCAGAGGAAGGAAAATCATATCTTACTCTGGGGATAGGCTGCACCGGAGGGAAGCACCGCTCCGTAGTCATGGCCGATGCTCTCGGCGAAAGCCTTTCCGAATATTCCGCCATTATTAGACACAGAGACATAAATAAGCTATAAAAATCCTATGTTTTCCATAGTAGTGGTCACGCACGGAGAGCTCGCAAAGGAACTCATATCAGCCGTAAACTTTATTCTTCCTGAGAAACCCAGAGTCAAGATGACCGCGGTCTCAATAGACGCCTCAAAAGATTCCAAGGATTTTGAAAAAAAGGTAAGGGCCTCAGTCGATACCGTTGACGAGGGAGACGGAATACTGCTTGTAACGGACATGTTCGGGGGAACTCCTTCCAACATAAGCCTGATGTTTCTTGAGAGCGGCGAAATGGAAGTGATTTCAGGAGTAAACCTTCCAATGCTTTTAAAACTCGGCACCATTGAGGAAAAAACCACCCTCAAAGAAGCGGTGCAGCTCGCAGCCAAGGCGGGAAGAGACAACATAATAGTGGCGAGTGAACTTCTTAGTAAAAACGGTTAGAATACGCCGGAGAGGACACTTAAATGGACGTACACACACTTGACGCCGTAATCGAGATGTACACGAATCATCTTCTTCAGGGCGACCTTGAGGGGTTTCAGATCGAGATAGCCCCCGAGATAAAGGATGAAATCGCAGCAATAGCCCTTTACCTTGATTCAAAGACCGTCAGGGCTTCCGGAGAAATAGAAGAGTTCTACGAAGGGTATAAAAGGGCTGCGTTTGACGTGCTTTCCTTCATGGGAGTTGAGTTTTTTGAAGACAGGGAGAACAAACTGATCAGGATAATGAAGTCAGACTACGACTCCCAGCTTCAGGAAGAACTTAAAAAGAATATCTGGGGATAGAACAGCCTCCCTCGTAAAATTCCCGGCCCCTGTTATGGATTTTCAAAATTCGTTTGATCATTTCGTCTTTGACCTAGACGGGGTTATATATTCCGGCGAAAAAGCCATCGGCAACTCCCCCGAGGTGCTAGAGACACTAAGAAAGAATAAAAAGGAGATACGCTTTATAACCAACAACCCCTCGCGGTCTCCTTCTGACTATGCCGAAAAACTCAGAGGGCTCGGAATTCGCTCGCACGATAGCGAGTTCGTAACCTCCCCCATGGCAACCGCTTCTATGATAAGGGAAAAACTTTCATCAGAGAAATGGAAAACGGTCTTCATAGCCGGAAGCGATTACCTAAAGAACGAGGTCAGGGAAACGGGACTGGTTGAAGTCTCAGGAAATGACTCTCTCGGCGCAGACCTCGTGGTGATAGGAAGTCACCCGGGATTTAATCTTGAGGAAATAAAGACCGCTTCCATAGCAATCGGAAACGGCGCAGACTTCATCGGCACAAACGGAGACTTCTTCTACCCTTGCGAACACGGCCGGGCCCCCGCTACAGGAGCCCTCCTCGCATCGGTGGAAGCTGCATCGGGGAAGAAAGCGGTTACATCTGGAAAACCCGAAAAATACATGTTCGATATTCTGGAGAAAAGTGGAGTGGCACCCACGAAAAAAACTCTTCTGGTCGGAGACAGTCTCCGAACCGACATTGCCGGAGGGGAAAAAGCGGGGTACAGCACGGCACTTGTAATGACCGGAGTTACTAAAAAAACCGATCTTGAGGGCAAGGCAATAAAGCCCGATTTCATCCTTGAAAACGTCTTTTTTCTTTTAAAACCGCTGTGATGGAAAGGTCATGAGTAAAAGTAATTGTGTCACTTAACCGAAACTTAATCTCGGGATGTTGACTTTTGATAACCGGGGTGTAGCTTTTGGTTGAAGATTTTTCCCGCCGGAGGTAATCATGCTCAAATTTATCAAAAAAGACGATGAAGACTCTCACTACCCGTTAGACATCTCCGACATGTTTGACGAAGATGATGGGCTTGAGGATGAATTCGCAGATGAGTTCGACGAACTCTTTGAAGAAATGAATTACCTTTATTACGATGACGATTCCGAGGATATTACAGGGGAAGAGAAAAGAAAAAGAGTACTTCACTGAGTGAAAGCCGAACCTGCAACGTAAAACTGACTTGCCTCGGCAGGGGGGATCCCTGAACCGGGACCTTAAAATCTGATTCACTAAGAACTAATCCACGCTTGGATTTAAGATTTCGCGTGACATTTCCAAACCGGAAATATGGAAGTTGGTCTAAACCTGCTTGTATATTCTCAGCAACCATCCTTGCAACTACGGTATTAAATACCGCAATTGCAAGGTACAAGTCTCATTTTTAACAAGGAAGAATGAGTCTTAATACACCTTCCCCATTATCTCATCAGAAGCGCATGCGCGTAACCACACCAAAAGTACGGGGCTGACCCACTCTGTAGGCAAGACGGGCCCGTCCTCCCCGCTCGCGGTCAAACGAAAGCTTAACGTTTTCATCCGTAATATTCTTCACGTAAGCCGTGAACTCGATATTGTCATATACCAAGCCCGCGGAAAGGTTAAACAGGTGGTATGAATCAAGCAGCAAATCAACTTCCGTTGCCTCATCGGCAGAGGCACCCCTGTAGGGCAATCCATGTCCAAAAACTCCCCTGCCGGGAATCTGATCGCCTGACTGCGTGATGCTGTTGCCTACAAACTGCCATGAAGCCGAGAGAAAGCTTTCCCCGGCACTCAGAATACCCGGCAAAGTATAAGTGGCGGATCCTGAGAGCTGCCAGTCTGGAACAGAAGGTATGCGGTTACCCTCCTCTATTCCCTCAACCACATCCCCACCTGCCGTCCTGATAGTGGAATCAAACTCTGCTTCTAAATAGCTTCCGGCAAAAGCGAGCAGCAAAGATCTTGTCGGTTGAATAGACAGTTCAAGCTCCGCTCCCGCAGTGTGAGATTCAGGTACGCTGATCGTAACCCTGGAAGAGCAGGGTCCCGCATCAACGTTTACACCCAGATTCTCAATATCGGTATAAAAAACCGAGCCGTTGAATGTAACACTCTCAAAGGAGGACTTAAACCCGACCTCGTAGTTCCAGAGAGTCTCATCCTCAAACTCCTGATACCCCCGGAAAGTATCATAGGCATCTCCGCAAAGCAGCTGGTTAAGCGGGTCATTAACTCCGCCGAGACGAAAGCCCCGGGAAATCTGAGCATTCACAGTAACGTTATCGTTAGCATCGTAGCTCACCATAAACCGAGGTGTAAATCCGTCGGAGGAAACCGTAATGTCCTGATTCTGGGCATCAGCATTCGAGAAACCTCCACCGGATCTGAAAGTCTTATCCTCTTCCCAGTCATACCAGCGCAGACCGGCCGTTACGTCCAGACGTTCGAGCAACGCGTAGGTCGCCTCGCCGAAAAGCGCAATCTGCCTTAAATCATATGTCAGATCGGAACTATAAGGCGAATCCACTGCATCGGGGAAGTTAGTATCAGCCGAAGGTATAAATAACGCATCATAACCCGGAGTCGGTAAACGCTGAGAATAGTCACGCTCCACGTCGGAGTAGAAGACACCCGCAAGCCACTGAAACGCGCCGTCATCATTTGAACTCAAGCGAAGTTCATGGGTCATCTGTTCAAGGTCGGTAGTGTCACGCAGATTGGATGGGTTTGCTACTTGATCCTCCGCAAATCCAAGGTCCACGCTCACGCTACCGGTAAGGGCACTCGCATCACGACTTACAAGAAGATCGCGGTTTATATAGCTTGCCGAGTATGTAACGTCAAAGAAGTCTTCAATGCTCCAATTTACCACGGTGTCGAAAATCAGAGTTTCATCTTCAAAAGCCTCGTCAAGCAGCAGATGCTGCTCTCTATCACCAAGCGGAGTCGGGGGATCGGTATAGGGGTTTGCAAAAAGGTTAAATACCTCGTCGCGGTTAAAACCTCCAAGATCAATGTTCTGATATATAACTCGCGGAGTAATGGACAGGTTTTCGGTTGGCTCCCATAAAAGGGAAATACGCCCACCGTGACGGGTGCCGTCGTTTACATCCTCATCCACAGCACCCCCTTCCTTTTGCGCATCGATGAAACCGCCGTATCTAGTACCGTAAGCAACCAAGCGAAAGGCCGCATCTTCGCCTAAAGGAACATTGAGGGCTGTTTTCAGATGACCTCCAACAGAACCTTCGTCAAGATAATTTCCGTCAATCTCGACTTTAACCTCGTTTACACCCAAAAGCGGCTGGTTGGTTATATAGCGAACGGTACCGCCGATTGAGCCTGATCCGAAGAGCGTGCCCTGCGGTCCCCTCAAGGTTTCCACACGGTTAAGGTCGAAAAGATCGATATCAGGAGTGAAAAGCGACAGTGATATAGGGGTTTCGTCGAGATACACGCCAACCTGTTCCTTTACGCCAGGCTGGTCCCGCACTATCTGCCCGGAAGAAACGCCGCGGATTGTGACTACGCTTTGGCCCGGCCCGAGGTTCTGTATGGAGAGTCCGGCAACGTTGCGCGAAAGATCCTCCAAGTTAGTAGTGTTAAGGCGCTCTATATCCTCTTCTGACTGAACATTCAGGGAGAAAGGCACGTCCTGAGCAAGCTGAACACGCTTGGTGGCGGTTACAAGCATTTTCCGGAGCGTGTAACTGCTCTCTTCCACCGCACTGAGATTTTCTTTCTGCTCATTCTGGCTTTTCTGCCCATCTTGGGCAACAGCATTCAGCGAAAGAACCAGCGCAAACGAGAAAACAAATGCAAAAATGGCTACGTTAAGCCGAGTCCTAAAATTCATCTCCAAAACCTCCTTGAAATCAGCCCTTTGTCCCAACTAGTTCTACATTATTACATAATATTTCACATTTTAACATTCGTTTTGGAATTTGGTAGAAAAAAATGCCCAGGGCCGGACTCGAACCGGCACGGGAGATACTCCCGAGGGATTTTAAGTCCCTTGCGTCTACCAATTCCGCCACCCGGGCATTACGCTGAACGGAGTTCAGAACTGGAGGCGGCGCCCGGAATCGAACCGGGGTATGACGGTTTTGCAGACCGTTGCCTTACCTCTTGGCTACGCCGCCCCTGCAACACGGAACTTTAAATTTTACCGAAAAAAAAAGTTTTGTGAATCTTGGCAAGCGACAAATCCAAGTTCCCTTATAACTCCGGATTGATTTCGAAGCTTCCATCAATAATCGCTTTTCCCGACAGAAAGACTCCTTTCTCAGAAAGTCTTGTATTAACGAGCCCTCCTCTTTCTGACGCCTGATAGCCCGTGAGTTCTTTTTTCCCGAGCCGGCGGCTCCAGAAAGGACAAAGGCAGCAGTGAGCAGAGCCCGTAACCGGATCCTCTTCTATCCCGGCGTTAGGAGCGAAAAAACGCGATACGAAATCGTAGCGGTGAGAACTTGAGACGCTCGTTATTATAAGTCCCCTGGAATCAAGCCTCCTGATGTGGGCGAGTTCCGGGACAGCGCTTCTCACAGTCTCTTCGCCCTCGTAAAGAGCTATGTAATCAAAGCGGTTTCTGCCCACGTAAAGAGGCCTCTTGGAAATCGCCATAAGCAGGTCCTCCGGCATCTCAACTTCCCAAGGGTCCTCCGAGGGAAAATCCATTTCTATGAGACCGCTTTTTCTCTTCGCGGTAAGAATCCCGCTTTTTGTGGAAAACACGGCGTCTTCCGTATCGGGAAGGATACCGAGAGTGAAAAGAATATGGGCGCTTGCAAGGGTGGCGTGCCCGCAAAGGTCAACTTCCATCTTGGGAGTAAACCATCTGAGTTCAAAAACACCTTTTCTCTTGAGTAAAAAAGCAGTCTCTGAGAGGTTTACCCGGGAAGCGATCTCCTGTTTTGTCCGGTCGGGCACTTCTTTTTCGAGAATGCACACAGCGGCCGGATTCCCGGAATTCGGCCCGTCGGTAAAAGCATCAACGGTATATATCCTCATCACGCCGGGAGTCTCGACGCACCGTGGTGGCCGGGGCGCCGCTTGAGAGCCAGAATAGCGTCTTTTATACCCGAGAGCGTTAGGGGAAACATGTTGCCTTCGTAAAAATCGTTTAGCATGCCTATGCTTTCAGTCCACCTCCACTCATCTTGTGGCACGGGGTTAAGCCACACTGTAAAAGGATATTTCGCCTTTATCCTGTTAAGCCACAGAAGGCCCGGCTCATCGTTATTGTGTTCAACGCTTCCGTTGGGATACACAAGCTCCCACGGGGACATGGAGGCGTCACCGACTATAACGCACTTGTAGTCGCCGTTGTATTTGTTGAGTACCGAAAAGGTGGGAATCTTCTCGCTGAAGCGTCTTGCGTTATTTTTCCATACGGCTTCGTATATGCAGTTGTGGAAGTAGTAGAATTCAAGGTGCTTGAACTCATGCTTGGCGGCAGAGAAAAGCCTTGAGCAAAGCTCGACATGATCTTCCATTGAACCTCCGACGTCGAAGAACATAAGAACCTTGACGTTGTTCTTGCGTGAGGGAACAAACTCAAGGTCAAGCAGCCCCGCGTTTTTCGAAGTCCTGTCGATCGTCTTTTCAATGTCAAGCTCCTCCCCCACCCCCTCTCTCGTAAGAACCCTGAGCTTTCTAAGGGCCATTTTCATGTTCCTCACGTTTAATTCCACCGAATCGTCAAGATCGCGAAACTCTCTTTTGTCCCACACCTTGACGGCCCGCCTCTGCCTGCCTCCGTCCTGCCCTATTCGAACGCCGGCGGGATTGTAACCGTATGCACCATAGGGAGAAGTGCCGCCCGTGCCTATCCATCTGTTCCCGCCTTGGTGGCGTTTTTTCTGCTTCTCGAAAATCTCCCTCAATCTCTCCATCAATTCTTCAAGCCCGCCCATGGAACGGATCATCTGCTTATCCTCTTCGGAGAGGACGTTCTCAAAGTTTTTGCGCAGCCACTCAAGCGGAATCTGCATGAACTGCTCGGTATCGGCGAGCTGAGCCCCCCTGAAGTAAGCGGCAAAAAGCCTGTCGAACCTGTCCAGATGCCGCTCATCTTTCACCATTACGCAGCGGCTTAGATAGTAGAAATCAGTCGGGTCGTAACCGATCACGTCGCGGTCAAGGGCTTCGAGAAAAGTAAGATACTCTTTTAGGGTGACGGGAAATCCGTCGTTTTTAAGCAGCAGGAAGAAATCAAGAAACATGAACTTACCCCCTACCTTCTGAATCTTCGCCTAATCGCCTCGAGCATCTCGTAGTCCGCCTCGTTCTTGATAAGCGCACCCGAGTAAGGAGGAAGGCTCTCTTCAATATCCACTCCCGGGAGCTCACCAGCGGCCACGCGGTCGGCCGCAAGCAGTTTTATCCAGTCTATAAGTTCGCTCGTGGAGGGCTTTTTCTTGAGACCGTCAATCTCCCTTACGGAATAAAAGAGGGTGAGCGCGTTATTCATGAGTTTTCGCTCGAGATCGGGGTAATGCACCTTAACTATTTTCTCAAGAGTCTTGCGGTCGGGAAAAGCTATGTAGTGAAAAAAGCACCTTCTCAAAAAGGCATCCGGAAGTTCCTTTTCGTTATTCGAGGTAATTATCACTATGACTCTCTTAACCGCCTTTACGGTTTTTTTGAGCTCGTAGCAGTAAAACTCCATCCTGTCGAGCTCCAAAAGAAGATCGTTTGGAAACTCTATGTCCGCCTTGTCTATCTCGTCAATCAGAAGCACTACCTGTTCAGGACTCTCGAAAGCCTCCCAGAGCTTTCCTTTCTTTATGTAGTTCGAGATATCGTTTACCCTCTCGTCTCCGAGTTGCGAGTCGCGAAACCTGGCGACGGCGTCGTATTCGTAGAGGCCTTGCTGCGCAGTTGTGGTGGACTTTATGTGCCAGGTTATAAGTTGCTTTCCAAGGGCTTTTGCGACCTCAAACGCGAGCATGGTCTTGCCCGTTCCCGGTTCGCCCTTAACAAGTAGCGGACGCTCAAGCGTAATGGCCGCGTTAACGGCCACGGCTAAGTCGTTTGTAGCTATGTAATCGTTTGTGCCTTTGAACTTCATTTTTCACCCACCCGCAGGGAATCTCAAGAACTCCCCCTACTTATTGAATACGATTGTCCTGTTTTTGTAAATCAAAATCTCCCGGTTTATATGGGACCAGATCGCGTTTGAAAGAACAAGCTTCTCAAGATCCTGCCCCTTTCTCTTGAGGTCGTCTATTGAATCATCATAGTTAACCTTTATGACATCCTGCTCTATTATGGGTCCCGAATCGAGCTCCTCGGTTACGTAATGACAGGTTGCTCCGACCACCTTAACCCCCCTTTCATACGCGGAGTGATAAGGACGCGCACCGGGAAAGGCCGGAAGAAACGAATGATGGATATTCATTATTCTGTTGGGGTAATGCGATACGAAATTCTCGGTAAAAATCTGCATATATCTTGCAAGCACTATGAAATCCACATCGTAGCGGTGAAGAAGCTCAAGCTGCTCTGCCTCCACTGCTTCCTTGTTGTCCTTTACGTCTTCGAACACGTAGAAATCTGCTCCATGAAGACCCGCCACATCCCTGAGATCCGGATGATTGCTTATCACAAGGGGCATCTCAACGTCCCATTCCCTGGCGCGGAGTCTGTAAATTATGTCCGAGAGGCAGTGGGGAAGCTTGGAAACGAAAACCGCCATGCGCGGGATGTCTCCCGTAAAGAAAACCTCAAATTTCATGTCGAGTTTCTTCGCCACTTTCTCGCGGAAAACCTCCTCCGTCTCCTCGCGGGAGAGAGTAAAGCCGTCCATCCCCCACTTGGCCCGGATAAAGGTCACCATGTCGTTCGTGTCAACACAATGCTGCAACGCGTGGATATTACCCCCGTATTCGAATATAAAGTTGGTGACCGCGTGAACAAGACCAGGGCGATCCGGGGAGTGCACTAGCAGAATTGCTTCTTCCTGTTTTTTCGGCATTTTCGATTAAGGTCCGTTTCCTGGTTTTTGGTGGCTTCCGTCTATAAGATTAAGACCAAGGCTCCTTGTAGTAGTAGGTAAAGTTAGCAACCTTCGGCCGTTCCGTCCACCCTTTTTTTCTGTAAAAGCCCCGCAGATACGATGGCTTGTCCTTGCCGTTGGTCACCATCAGACGGTAGACATCCCTTTTTTTACCCTCTTCCATAACTGCCTCGATAAGGCGGCTCCCCGCCCCCATTCCGCTTGCCGAAGGACTTACGAACAGATCCGAGACGTAGCCCTCGTAGCTTCCGAGCATAACGAACGGTACCCAGTGAACGGTGGTGAACCCGAGGACCCTTCCCCCGGAATCACATGCGACGTACATGGTGTGTCCTTCCGGATCTCCGTCTGCTTGAAGTATGAGATCCCGGATCGGAGACGACACTTCCTCAAGTGAAAGGGAGTTCCTTCTCTCGGACCAGCCGATCTCTCTCAGTATCAGGGCCATCGCCTCCGCATCGTCGCCCGTGGCTTTTCTTACGGTGACTTCTTTCAAGGTTCTTCCTGCAACAGTATCATTTTTTCTTTTTTCCCAAGGCTTCAACCAGAGCCCCGAGGCTCTCCAAAACCCCCGGGCTGCGCAGAATTTTGGGGAGTTCCCTGTCAACTTCGGTACAAGCTCCTTCTATATTCGCCACGACCTCGCGGCGAAGAGCCTTTTTAGAGAAGGCGTAACCGGGAATAAGCGACGGGCCGTACTGCCCCGCGAACTCAACGCAGTGAGAAAAAAGCTTGTCCGCTTCGTGGCTTTCATCGAAAAAACCGAGTCTGACGGCGTCGCGGGGTTCGTAAAGAAAACCTGTTGTCATGACCTGCTGCGCAATTGCCGTACCCAGCACGTAAAGCACGATCTGGGCTATCGCCGAAGGAATGGGAAAACCTATGGTGATTTCATTAAGACCGAATCTTGCTCCTGAATCAACGCATACCCTGTAATCGCAGCAGAGAGCCAGTATAAGTCCACCCGCTATCGCGTGACCGTTTACCGCAGCCACAACAGGTCTTTCATAAGTAAAGACCCGGAGCAAAGCGCCGCGAAAACGCTCGTACCACTGCCAGATTTCCTCTTCGTCCCCAGCGGTAAAAAGCGAAAGATGGTACTTAAGATCAAGACCGGCGGAAAAAGCCCTCTGAGAAGAGGTAAGCACCACCGGGCTTTCCGTGTGATCGCTCTCAAGCGTCGTGAAAGCCTCTTCAAGATCGCTGAAGAAGCCTTCGCCCATGACGTTCATCGGGTTTGAGTTCATGCGCACGACCGCGACGTCACCAATTCTTTCAATTTCCCAGCTCATAATGTTTCTCAATTCGCCCGAGCACCGAAATCAGACCCTTTTGCCCTCCGAGCGGCGGCTCCATGAATCCCTAAGAGAAACCGTCCTGTTAAAAACGGGCGCGCCAGAAGCCGAATCCACGGAATCAAGGATGAAATATCCCTTCCTCTCAAACTGGTAGTTAATCCCCCGCGGATTGTTCACATTCACAAGAGCCGGTTCGGCCACGCAGTCTTCAAGGACCTGCAGTGAATCGGGATTTAGAAATTCGGTGAATTCCCTCTGTTTGTCGGCCATAGGATTGGGAACGGTAAAAAGTCTGTCGTAGAGCCTTACGGTCACCCTCGAGGCGTTTTTCGCACAAACCCAGTGTATGGTGCCTCTTACCTTCCTTCCGTCAGGCGCGCTCCCGCCTCTTGTTTCGGGGTCGTATTCACAGTGAACCTCAGTTACCTCTCCGGTCGTCGGGTCGCGCTCAAAACCCACGCACCTCACTATGTAGGCGTAGCGCAGGCGCACTTCGGAACCGGGGGAGAGCCTGTAGAACTTTTTCGGAGGATCCTCCATGAAATCATCCCTTTCAATGAAAAGCTCTTTTGAGAAAGGGACTTTTCTTTTTCCCATGGAGGGATCTTCCGGATTGTTTACCGCTTCGAGCTCCTCTTCTGCGTCTTCGGGATAATTGATTATCACCACTTTCAGCGGGTCAAGCACCGCCATAACCCTCTGCGCCCTCTTGTTAAGATCCTCCCTTACGCTGTGCTCAAGAAGCTCCACGTCTATTAGGCTGTCCTGCTTCGTGATGCCTATTTTCCGGCAGAAATCCCTTATCGACTCAGGCGTGTACCCTCTTCTGCGCAACCCCGAGATCGTGGGCATCCTGGGATCGTCCCACCCGCTTACGTATCCCTCGGAAACCAGCTTCATGAGGTTTCTCTTGCTGAGAACCGTGTAGCTGAGGTTGAGCCTCGCGAACTCAATCTGCTGGGAATGATATATGCCTAGCTGGGCGATAAACCAGTCGTAAAGAGGCCGGTGGTCCTCAAACTCAAGAGTGCAGAGCGAATGTGTGATGCCCTCAATGGAGTCGCTCTGTCCGTGGGCCCAGTCATACATCGGATAAATGGACCAGTAATCCTCGGTACGGGCATGGGACTCCTTCATTATCCGGTACATGACCGGGTCGCGCATGTTAATATTGCCCGAAGCCATGTCTATTTTCGCCCGAAGCACGTACTGTCCATCGTCGAAATCCCCGTCTCTCATAGCCCGGAAAAGCTTAAGGTTCTCCTCAACAGATCTCTCCCTTGAAGGGCTCTCCCTGCCGGGTTCCGAAAGCGTTCCCCGGTATTCTCTTATTTCCTCAGCGCTCAGATCGTCCACGTAGGCCTTCCCCTCGCTTATCAGCCTAAGGGCGTATTCATAGAGCTGCTCGAAATAATCAGAGGCGTAATAGGTCCTGTCTTCCCAGTCAAACCCGAGCCACCTGACGTCTTCCTTGATAGCCTCCTCATATCTTACGTCTTCCTTTGAGGGGTTTGTATCGTCAAAGCGCAGGTTGCATGTTCCGCCGAATTCCTCGGCTATACCGAAATTAAGACATATGGATTTCGCATGGCCTATATGGAGATAGCCGTTGGGCTCGGGGGGGAAACGGGTGACGGGCTTTGCGATACCGGCCTGAAGATCGCTTCTTATCCTGGCTCTTATGAAATCCTCGGATTCCGGAGATCCGTCTTTGTCCGTCTTCGATTTCATGGTTATGCGCGATAATGCCCACAGGACAAGAGGATGAAGTTCCAAGTTGCGGACCCTAGGTGACCCTCTTTTTCCTTCCGGGCGGTCCCACGCGGCAGAGGAAACCGCACTATTTCCATTTTATGTTGCACCCGATGCTCGGAATCTGCTCCCATTCAATTGCCTGGCCCGCTATAATGGAGTCGAGTGCCATACGCATATCCTTTCCGGTAACCGGTTTTCCGTTCCCGGGTCTTGAGTCGTCAAACTGCCCCCTGTATATGCACTTCAGGTCGCGGTCGTAAACGAAAAAGTCGGGGGTGCAGGCGGCGTCATAGGCCTTGGCGATTTCCTGCGTCTCATCGAACAGATAGGGAAACGAGTATCCCTTTTCCTCTGCGACTTCCTTCATCCTCTCGGGAGAATCGTCAGGATAGTTCTCAACGTCGTTTGAATTTATCGCTATGAAGGAAACTCCCTTGGAAATGTACTCATCGGCAACTTCCACCAGCCCATCCTGCAGGTGCTTTACGTAAGGACAGTGGTTGCATATAAACATAAGAACCGTGGCAACATCCGACTTGAGATCGCCAAGCGACAGTTCGCCGCCGCTTACAACATCCGGCAATCGGAAGTCAGGAGCCTCGCTCCCCAAGGGAATCATCGTCGATAGAGTCTTAACCATTTTTATCTTCTCCTAAGTTCTTAGGTTATTTGTCAGTGAAACCGATCCGCTTGTGCGAACCGTCGCAAAACGGCTTGTTCTCAGAAGCCCCACAGCGGCAGAGATAATAAGGATCATCCCCCGAGAGCCCCGAATCATCCTCAACGCAAAGTTCAATATCTCCGCAAACCTCGTAGGGACCGTTTTTAAGCGACCTTATAACCGCGTCCCCTTCCTTGTCGGGAGCAGAAGATTCGCCAGACGTAAGGCTGCTCTTAAACCCCTCTTTCCTGTGCGAACCGTCGCAAAACGGCTTGTTTCCAGAGGTCCCGCAGCGGCAAAGAGCGGTTTTCCTTTTTATCGCAAGTCCGTTCCCTTCCCCGTCTTCAAGCAACTCGAGGTCGCTTACAATCAGGGGACCGTCATCCATGATCTCTATTTTGATTTTTTCACTCATATCGGACCTATTGGTTAAGGTAATTCGCCCACTCGGACAGCCGCCGTTTATGTCTGAGTTTACATTTTTTCGACAATCATTGCTATACCCATGCCACCTCCCATGCACAGAGAAACCATTCCGTACCCGCCGGGGCGGATGTTTTCAAATTCATGAAGAAGTTTTACGAGCAGCACCGCCCCCGTGGCCCCCACCGGGTGCCCGAGCGCTATGGCTCCGCCGTTTATGTTCAGTTTCTCCTCCGCAATGGGAAAATCGCTCAATACGGCAAGGGACTGCGCCGCGAAGGCTTCGTTGAGTTCAACCAGATCGATATCGTCGATTCCGAGCCCGGCTTTGTCAAGAGCCATGCGCATTGCGGGAACCGGACCGATCCCCATGATCGCAGGGTCAACACCGGAAATTGCGTAGGACTTAATCGACCCAAGCGGATTCAGACCCAGTTTTTCCGCCTTGCTCTCAGACGTGACGATCAGGGCGGCGGCTCCGTCGTTAATGCCCGATGAGTTTGCCGCGGTCACCGTGCCGTCTTTCTTGAAAACCGGTCTTAGCTTCGAGATATTCTCAAGCGTAACGTCCGGCCTCGGATGCTCGTCAGTGTCAAACTGAACGGAACTGCCCCTTCGCCCGGGAACAGACACCGAAACTATCTGGGAGGTGAATTTCCCGCCCTCCATCGCGGCTTTGGCTTTCATCTGGCTTGAGTAAGCGAACTCGTCCTGGCGCTCCCTTGATATTTCATATCTCTCCGCAAGGTTCTCCGCCGTAACTCCCATGTGGTAATCGTTAAACGCATCCATTAGCCCGTCGCACAGAATTCCGTCCACAAGCTCATCGGAAGGCGTTGACATCTTGTATCCCCACCTGGCTTTCCGAAGATAGAAGGGAGCCACGCTCATGCTTTCCATCCCTCCCGCCACAATGCATTCGCAGTCGCCGGACTTTATAGCCTGGGCGGCATTCACGACGGACTGAAGGCCCGAACCACAGACCCTGTTAACGGTAATCGCGGGGGTCTCAGCTTTTAATCCGGAATTAATCGATACCTGCCTCGCCGGATTCTGCCCTTGTCCCGCTCCCAGTATGTTGCCCATTATGCAGTCATTCACCTGTTCGGGCGGCAGGGACGCCCTGTTTATAATCTCCTTTACGACCGCCGTCCCGAGATCAACCGCGGAGACATCCTTAAGCCTTCCTCCGAACGTCCCTATCGCGGTTCTAAGGGGCTCTGAAAGCACAACCTTTTCCATTGCTACTCTCCTTTGAACTCAGCTGTTCTCTTCTCAACAAACGCACTCATTCCCTCAACCCTGTCATAGGAATCAAAACACTGAAACCCCGTTTCCATCTCGTACGCAAGTCCTTCGGAAAGTCCCGTCTCGGATCCCTGATTTATCGCTTTTTTGGCGTAACTGACGGCAAGCGGACTGTTGCGGGCGATCTGCTGGGCTATTTTCATAACCTCACCCATAAGCTCTTCCCGCTCCACTACCTTATCCACAAGCCCGAGGGCAAGCGCTTCAGCGGCGGTGACCATCTCTCCGGTAAAAATCAGTTTCTTGGTTTTTCCAGGTCCTATAAGCTTGGTTGATCTCTGGGTTCCTCCCCAGCAGGGAAAAAGACCGAGCTTGGTTTCGGGAAAACCCACGCGGGCATTTTCGGAGGCGACTCTTATATCGCATGCAAGCGCAAGTTCAAGTCCCCCTCCCAGGGCATATCCGTTTATCGCGGCTATAACCGGAAAAGATGCCTGCTCCAGATAGTCAAAAGCCCCTCTTCCCAGGGCACAGTAATCCTTGAAGTCGTCCGTCGTCATCTGACTCATCTGCCTTACGTCGGCCCCGGCGACAAAAGCCTTTCCTCCGGCTCCGGTCACAACCAGCACCTTAAGATTCTCAGCGGGCAGCTTTTCGGTCACGAAGTCCTTGAGCTGTCGTAGTCTGTCGCCGTTAAGGACATTCATAGACCTCTCTTTGTTAATCGTCAGCACTCCCACGCCGTCATCAGTGCTTTCAAACAAAAGATCCTTGTACATTTATGCCTCCCTTACTTTCTGCCGTATTCAAAAAAGCCTTTTCCTGTCTTTCTCCCCAGATTCCCCGCCCTCACCATTTCCTTAAGCAGGGGAGCGGGTCTGAACTTCTGGTCTCCATATTCCGTGTAGAGAACGTCAAGTACGCTCAGGGTGACGTCAAGCCCTATAAGGTCCGCAAGCGCAAGCGGCCCTATGGGATGATTTGCCCCGAGTTTCATGGCGTTATCAATCTCTGCCGCCGCGGCAATGCCCTCATCAAGGGTGAAAATCGCTTCGTTTATCATCGGCAGCAGAATCCTGTTTACAACGAATCCAGCTCTGTCTTTTGCCATAATCGGATACTTATCAAGACTCCGCGCAAATTCCATCGTCTCCTCAAGGGTCTCAGGCGATGTTTTGGCAGTATTGATCACTTCAACCAGTTTCATTATCGGTGCGGGGTTAAAAAAGTGCATTCCGACAACTTTTTGGGGCCTAGAGGTGTTCATGGCAAGCTCCGTAACCGAGAGAGTTGATGTGTTAGTGGCAATAATGGTGTCTTCTCCGGCGTTCTCCTCGATCTTGGCAAAAACCGCCTTTTTAAGATCCATATCCTCGCTTGCGGCCTCAATCACGATATCCGCACCCTTGAAATCACCGTAGTCTTCGGTCGGGTGAATCCTTGAGACGATCAAGGTGACCTGCTCCTTGTCAATTTTGCCTCTTCGGGCCAGTCTGCCAAGACTTTTTCCTATTTTTGCGACCGCATCCTCCGCAATATCCTTTTCAATATCCAAAAGAACGACGGTTTTTCCCGCTGAGGCGACAAGCTCGGCTATGCCTGAACCCATAGTGCCAGCCCCCACGATACCTACAGTGTTTATGTTTGACTCGGACATGCTTTTCTCCTGACTCATAACTGATTATGAACCCTGAATTATAACAGCTTAGAGCGACTCGGAAAGAATCTGCCTGGCGATAATGATCCTCTGTATCTCAGAGGTTCCTTCATATATCTCCGTTATCTTGGCGTCGCGGAAATGCCGTTCCACCGGATAATCGGTCGTATATCCGTTTCCTCCGTGTACCTGAATGCCCTTGGTCGCCACCCACATCGCTGTCTCAGAAGCGTAGAGCTTGGCCATGGAGGAGTGTTTGGCGTATTTTTCTCCGCGATCTTTCATCAAGGCCGCCTTGTGGGTAAGCAGCCTCGAGGCCTCGATCCTAGTCGCCATGTCGGCAAGCATGAACTGTATCCCCTGAAAATCTGAGATCTTCCTGCCGAAAGCCTCCCTCTCCAGGGAATACCGCGTCGAGGAGTCAAGGACCGCTTGAGCTATCCCCACGGCCTGAGCCGCGACCCCTATTCTTCCCGCATCAAGCGTTTTCATGGCGACCTTAAAGCCCCCTCCCTCTTTGCCAAGAACCCGGCTCGCCGGCACCTCGCAGTTCTCAAAGACAATCTGCGAGGTGCTCGTCCCCTTTATTCCGAGCTTGCTTTCCGATTTTCCAAGAGAGATTCCGGGAGCGTCAAGATCAATGATAAATGCCGTGACCCCGCCGCTTCGTTTCGTCTTGTCGGTCTTTGCGAAAACCACGGCGACTTCCGCCTCGCGACCGTTGGTAACCCATGCTTTTCGTCCCGTTAAGGATGTAGGCCCCGCCTTTTTTCACGGCGCCTGTCTTTATGCCTGCCGCATCCGAACCCGACTCGGGTTCGCTAAGAGCGAAGCACCCTACGGCGCCCCGGCACATCCGCGGCAGATATTCTTCCTTCTGCTCCTCGGTGCCGAAATCAATAATCGGAGCGCACGCAAGGGAATTATGAGCCATAACTATCGCCCCGGTTGAAGCGCACGCCCGTGATATCTCCTCAATGGCGATTACGTATGAGATTTTTAATTAAACGCTGCTCTTGCGTAAGAGCCGAAGCGAGCATGGTGTGTAATTCCCTTTTTAGGATTTGGGTATGCAGAAATTCTAATTCACCCCTCTCTAAAAGGCAAAAACGCCTGATTCATTTGGGAATTATAGCGATAATTAG